>JAOZQU010000091.1 GCA_029932055.1 Desulfocapsa sp. | reverse complement strand
GTTCCTATGTGAGCCAGCCTGACCGTGCAGAGATGGGGCGCTCCTGAATAGTTACCAGAAAAGATTAATGGAATGCCGGGTTGTAATACGGTATTCTAATGACATGGATGTCGGTTGAAAATTTGCAGTGTTCAGTTTTCAGTGTTCAGTAACTGAAAACTGAAAACTCAGACCGGCAAGATGTTCAGTTTTTCAGTATTACCTGTTAACAAGACGATAAATACAACAGTCCATAGTAATAATTACGAGGTCTGTAATAGAAACAGATAAGATTTTTTTCTACAGGAGTCCGGTATGGAAGAACTTTCCAAAGCCCAGCGAGCACGTGTTGCGATACGAACATTCAAGACCATTGCAGATGCTTTGATTTTGAGGGGTTATTATAAGCCGTCCGGGAAGTCGGGTGAGAAGCTTTCCGAGTCATTACAGCTTTTCAGTCCTGAGATTTATGGGTCTATGAGTGACCCTCGCATAATCGAATTAAAAGGGCTGGAATATGTTCTAGATCGTTTGCCAAGAGGGATTGAAAAATGTAACCGTATTATCCTCACTGCAGATGAAGATTTTCATGATACTTCTTTTGAAAAAATTACGCCTCTAAAGAGACGCAGGCATTCGTATATAGTTTCTGAAAAGGAAATTTGCTTTGTCATCAGCCGTGGACTGACTGAAATTTATGACATTTTGACCCAGTTAACATTTCTTAACATTGAATCAAAAAAGGTAAGGGAACAGATATGCGATAAAGAAGGTGGAACCTGTGCAGAATGGCATGAACTGGAGACAAACGCACAAAGAAAACAAAAGTTGGAAGGATCTGTTCTCGATCAAGCCATATGGAATTTGTCTATTATTCTTGGAAGAACCTACAGGGAAGCCCGAGACAGTTATGAATATTTTGATGAGCATCATAACCAGAACGGGAATTATAATAATGGCCTGTTTTCGATTATCTATGAAATGGGGCAACGAATAATTAATGAGAGTAAATTAAATGACAGTCTGCTTACCATCTATTTCACACCATCTCTGCAGGAGATAATCGGGCATCACAAGTATGCGAAACGTTGGGCGAAAAATCTGAAACGCCGCCTGTATGAACACACATTTGAGGATCGCCCTATTCATGTGGTAAGTGCTAATATGCATTCCATGAGAAATCTTTTTTATGGTGCAGGACTTTTGAAAGAGAAAACTCATGTTATCCCGAAAGATTTATATGAAATGATCATGAAAGTTCGTGATTCAAGTGATGATATTACCGAATATGCTTCCCAATACGGGTTGTCTTACCTACGTGATACTTCTGAATCCAATATTGATGTCATGATCATTGATACTGCAAAAAATAAGAATTTTAATCTTCATGAAAGTATCAAATGTGATTTTGATTATCTGGAAAAGGAACAACCAGTCATTATAGTCATTGATTACGCCTTTGGAACTCAGGCTTTTGCAATAATGGATGAATTACTCTGCCCGTGTACCATGGAAGCTGAAACAGTCTCATTCAAGGTTAAGTCTGTTAATATCATGGGAAAAGCCGGGACACTTGCCGGAAACAAGGGGGATATCATGCTTGCCACGGCGCATGTCATTGAAGGGAGTACCAATAATTATATTGTTGATAATGATCTGGCAGTAGAAGATTTTGATCAGGAGTATCCTATCCATGTTGGACCCATGGTTACAGTTTTAGGGACATCTCTTCAAAATCGTGCCGTACTGGAAAGATTCCATACTTCAAACTGGAAGGCAGTGGGCCTGGAAATGGAAGGTGGGCATTTCCAAAGAGCCATCAGTGCAGCTATTATTCAAGGGCATGTTGCAAAGGATATCAAAACCAGGTACGCCTACTATGCATCAGATAATCCAATACAGAATGGGCAAACCTTGGCAGCCGGCTCAATGGGAGAGAAGGGCATTGTTCCGACATATCTAATTAGCAAAGTGATTTTACAAAAAATTATTAACCCACCTCCCGTTGTTTTATGCAAATCATAAAGAAACAGAGCCTTGCCAGTGTCTCTCCCTGGGTGCTTGCAGCAGCCTGTGGCTTGCTTGCTCTGATTATCGGTGTTTTTGCTGTGAATAACTATCGGCGCGACAAGGCGTTGATGACCGATATTCTTCTTGAAAAAGGAGTGACTCTCATTCGTTTTGTGGCCTCCAGTGCGAGGAATTCTATCTTTTCAGGTCTTCGTGCAGGACAAGACATGAGTTCTCTTTGGCCTGCAAATGTTCAGATGGTACTTGAGCATGCCTCAGAACATCCTGGCGTAAAATTTCTTGCGCTTGTAGACAGTGATGGTTTCATTCTGGCCAATTCCGTACCCAAAGAGGGAAGTCGTCAGGTTTCTGAGCAAACCCAGGGGTTTCTTTCTGCATTTGATACTGAGAGTTCAGCTACCAAGACATTTCATTTTCGTATCAGTTCCGAGGGGAAGCAAACTGTTTTTCAGGTTGCAGCCTATTTCCCACCAATTGGTAAACGCTTTTTGAGCCAGCTTGGACCACTTCCGATGCCCAGGAACAACAGAGGAGAGTTAGTAAACAGAATGATGCGTCGTCATGGCTTGAATTCTTCCTGGAGACAGGAGCTCGAGGCCTTGAATAAGAACAAATATGTGATTTTGGTTGAACTCGATATGAAGCAGTTTAATGAACGGCTTCAAAGACAGAAACTTGAAATTATTATTCTATCAATTGTACTGCTGCTTGTTGGTTTTGGTGGTTGGCTTTCTATCCTGACCCTTGAGGGTCTAAAGGGATCGCAGAGCAGGTTGAGAAGAGTAGAGGCTTTTCGTGATATTCTCATATCTTCGTTGCCTGTTGGTTTGATAGCAACGGATAATAAAGGACAAATAATACTTTATAATCGATTTTCTCAGGAGTTGACTGGTATCAGTGAGGAGACAGCTCTTGATGGAGATGCCACCATATTTGAAAACATGCCGGAACTTCAAGCTGTTTTTGAGGGATCCTGGGAAAAGAATGAGCCATTTGTTCAGAAGGAAGTTCAATTGACCGGTAGTCAAAATAGTTGTCATATCGTCCAGTTGAATCGTATGGCTATCATTGACAGAGAGGATAAATTTGTGGGAACTCTGCTCATGATGCAGGATTTAAGTCAGGTTAAAAAACTTGAGGAAGATCTTAGACGAAGTGAACGCCTGGCTGCTCTTGGCAAAATGGCTGCAGGGGTTGCCCATGAACTGCGCAATCCGCTCAGCTCAATTAAGGGGCTTGCTCTTGTATTGCAATCAAAATTTTCCGAGAAAAATCAGGGTAGGGAAACTGCAGATATTATGGTTCAGGAGGTGGAGCGACTCAATCGAAGTATTTCGGAACTCCTTGACTATGCAAGGCCTCAGAAGCTACAGAAGAATGAAGTTGATCTGCAGAAGTTACTGCATAAAGCAGTTTCTTTGCTTTGTATTGATGCAGAGGCTGCAGGAGTGAAGATGGTCACTGATTTTCCGGAAACTGTACCGCTGATACATGCTGATGAAGATAAGTTAAAACAGGTGTTTTTAAATTTATTTCTGAATGGTATTCAGGCCATGGAGCATGGTGGTACTTTGACAGTCAGCACAATAAAAACTGAAAATAAATTGAAGATTATTGTTGCAGATACCGGCTGTGGTATAGCATCTGAAAATTTAGGCCGGGTATTTGATCCTTATTTTACAACAAAGCCTGAAGGAACAGGGCTTGGAATGGCCATGTCAGCAAAAATTGTGGAAGAGCATGAAGGAACTATTACTCTGCAATCTACTCCAGAGAAGGGAACCTCGGTGATAGTCGAGATTCCCTGTTAATAGACTGCAATAAATATATCAGGCCAATGGTAATTCTTTTGGAGTTGGCCTGGTTTCCTCTGGAAGAGTGGGTGGTGTTTTATCTGAGAAGAAACCTGTCAGAGTTCGAAAAACTGTTTGCACTCCTGACCATAATTGGGGCAGTATCCAGATTGCCACCAGGATAAAGACTGCAAAGAAGACCAGAAAGGCCAATGGATAGTGAAGCATGGTCCAGATGCCACCAATCACTGCCACATCTTCCAGAACAGATGCTGTCCAGTTGCTGACAGGTTCGGGCGAGGTGTTTATCAGAACCCTGCTACCGGCCTTGATAGTATGAGTTGTTGTCGCAATACCACCACCGAGAATACCTGCAGCAATGACCATGGCAGGATTAACTTCCCCTACAGCTCCTGCTGCCAGAAGAACTCCTGCAGGAATGCGAATAAATGAGTGGATGGCATCCCAGCCGGTGTCGACTCCCGGGGTTTTATCCACAAAAAATTCAACAAGATACATTAATGCTGCTGCACCAATTACCGTGGGATTCTGCAGAATCAGTAACTGCTCCGGTAGAACCACATTACCGGTAAGCCCAAGCGTTCCAAGGACTGCGATGGTAGCATAAAGATTAATACCTGCAGCCCAGGCTGTACCCATTGTGAGTGCCAGGGTGGTGATTAGTTGTTGGTAGGCGTCCATGTTATCCCTTTTGTTAAATGAGCAAACCAGGCCTGGAGAAGAAAAAAACGTCCAGCCCGTTACAAATCACCCAAAAAAGATAAGCAGCTTTATTAATCCTGGCAAGTCTCTTCTTTCTGCTCCTGGAAATTCCTGTTCAGGAATTCACATTCTTTTGGTGTCAGGTCAAATTTTATTTCAACTTGTTGCAACAGTGACTGGCGACTCCTCTCAGGATGTTTCTCAAGAAGCTCGCAGAGTTCCACCAGGGCCTGTTTTTTTTTGTCTCCGGCACTTTTGGTTGGTTGTTGTGAGGTCATTGCTTGTTTTTCCTTGAAATGTTTATCTAATTCTAACACCGGTGATGAACGGTAAGCCAGCATAAGTACCTTTACCAAATTATTTTCTGCAAAAAAAACAAGAAAATAATTTATAAGGTACTAACAGGGTTTCAGGATAATTCCTGCAAGTGGAGGGACTGTAACTGGAGCATGAAATTGAGCTTGCCCATACGGTTCAGGAATGGCTCTGTATATGGTCTTGTGGGCAGTATTGCTTCCTCCGAATCGGCTCTGGTCGGAACAAAAAATCTGTTCGTAATCAGACCCGGTCGGCAGACCCATTTTATAATCATAAAAGGTCTGTGGAGTAAAGTTTAGCAGGCAGACCAGATGATCGTTTCGATTTTTTGCAAAACGGGCATAGGAGATGATGGAGTTCTCACGGTCTTCGAGATCCATCCATTGAAATCCTTCCTGGCTGAAATCGAGTTCCCAGAGGCTGGCGTTGTCTTTGTAAAGAGTGTTCAGATCCTGGAAAAAGTGTAATAGTTCACTGTGCAATTCATTTTCTTTCAATAGATGAAAATCAAGGCTCTGTTTGCAGTTCCATTCGTGCCACTGGCCAAATTCACCGCCCATGAACAGCAGTTTTTTCCCTGGGTGCATCCACATGGTCAGGAACAGGAGCCTGAGATTGGCAAATTTCTGCCAAAGATCTCCGGGCATTTTATCAATCAATGATTTTTTCCCGTGTACCACTTCATCGTGAGAAAGGGGGAGGATGAAGTTTTCTGAAAACGCATACATGATGGAAAAGGTGAGGTTGTTGTGGTGGTATTTTCTGTAAATGGGATCTTCCTCAAAATAACTGAGGATATCATTCATCCAGCCCATATTCCATTTGAACCCGAAACCGAGTCCACCAGCGTCAGCAGGTTTTGAAACACCATAAAAACTGGTGGATTCCTCTGCCATCATCAATGTTCCGGGGTGGCGGTCATAGATGATGGAGTTGAGGTGTCTGATAAATTCAATTGCTTCAAGGTTTTCTCTTCCTCCGTAGGTGTTTGGTATCCATTCACCTTCATTTCTTGAATAATCGAGATAGAGCATGGATGCCACAGCATCAACACGCAAGCCGTCAATATGATATTTGTCAATCCAGAACAGGGCATTGGCAATAAGGAAGTTGCTGACCTCTTTGCGCCCATAATTGTAAATAAAGGTTCCCCATTCAGGATGAGCGCCTTTTCGCGGATCTTCATGTTCAAAAAGTGCGGTTCCATCAAACCTTGCCAGACTATGAGCATCTTTGGGGAAGTGGGCAGGAACCCAATCGAGGATAACACCAATCCCTTCCTGGTGGCACCTGTCCACAAAGAACATAAAGTCTTCCGGGAGTCCGTATCTGCTTGTCATGCTAAACGGTCCTGTGATCTGGTAACCCCATGATTCATCAAGTGGGTGCTCCATGACAGGCATGAGCTCAATATGGGTAAATCCAAGTTGTTTTACATATGGGATGAGTTTGGCAGCAAGTTCTTTAAAAGTGAGAAATCGATCAGGGTCTGCTGGATCACGCTGCCATGATCCGGGATGAACTTCGTAAATGGACATGGCCTTGTCGTATGGTTCACTACTTTGCTTGGATTCCTGCCATTCCTGATCTTTCCATGTGTAATGATCAAGATAGCGAACCATGGATGCAGTACTGGGACGAAGTTCCCCAAAAAACTGGAAAGGATCTGATTTTTCAAGGATCTCGCCGCGTGTTGTGCGAATTTCAAATTTATAGATTTCATTTTCACCTATACCGGGAAGAAACAGCTCCCATATACCGGAATTACCCAGGCTTCGCATTTGATTAACTCTACCGTCCCAGGAATTGAAATTTCCTATTACTGAGACTCTGACAGCGGATGGGGCCCATACCCTGAATATCGTGCCATTTATATTTGAATAATTTCCGGGATGCGCACCAATGTGCTTGTATAGTTCGTAATTTGTGCCGAAGTTGAAGAGGAAGCGATCCTCTTCACTGAGAATCGGCATAAAGCGGTACGGATCGTTAACGGTTTTTTCTTCACCGTCGTAATAGGTGATTTTGTATTGGTAATTATAAGGATTCAATTCACTGTCAGTGATTGTTTCACGGTCAACGGAGGTTTCAAACAGACCTTCCTCGCGAATTTTGTCCATGGGGATTTCCAGATCATCAATTAACAGAGAAACATTCTGGGCTTGAGGCTGAAAACAGCGAATGATTGCAGTTTGTTGTTTTTCCGAGCTGAAGTGGACACCCAGAACTTGAAAGGGATCGTAATGTTCTGCACGGAGGAGACGGTCAATTGGTTCGTTCATATCCATGGGTAACCCCTTAGCTTTAGATAGCGTTTATAAGGCAGTGACTTTCAGCCAGAATAGCAAATTCGCGCAGGAAAACATAGTGCAAAGTGTATAATAAAATGAATAATAATTGTTGGCGTCATATTTGTTCTCCTTAACAAGATATTCTAACACTTCTTGACCATCAACGAAAAGATCTGTTACTGTGAAAAAAAATCACTTCACTGAAAGTCGTCATTGAGATAGTAAATGGAACAATCTAAAAGTTCGATAATAGATACACTGACAGGTTCGTTTCTTCTGTCTACCCCACAGATGCCTGACCCACGTTTTTCAGAACAGGTGATCTATATTTGTGCTCATGGTCACGAAGGAGCTATGGGGATAGCCATTAACAAACCAAACTTAACGCTTAATCTTGAGGAGGTTCTCCTTACGAATAACCTTCCTGTTCCCCATGATTTTAATGCTCCTGTGTATAGCGGCGGGCCTGTTGAGCCAGAGTCTGCATTTATTCTGTATCAGTCTGATTATGTTACTGAGCAGCATCTGGAGGTGAGCCCAACTGTATATTTATCCAGGAGTACAAGAGTACTTGAAGATATAGCACATGGGTGTGGTCCGGAAAAATTTCTTTTTGCCACTGGCTATGCCGGTTGGGGGCCGGGGCAACTTGAGCAGGAACTGGTATCACAAGGCTGGCTCACTATCCCGGCCCAGGATTCTATTATTTTTGATGTACCGGACGAAGATAAATGGCGTCATGCTGCCGCCTTGTATGGAATAGACATTTCCACCTACCAGGATTTTATCGGGAATGCCTGATTCTTTTTGAATGAAAAAAAATACATATTATGGCTGATATAAAAGATATATTTGAGTGTACTCAGTGTGGATACTGTTGCCAGGGCGAGACCACGGTCTCACTTGATGATAAAGATCAGAAGCGTATGGTTGAGGCTCTGGGCTTATCAGAAGCTGAAGTCAGAGAAAAATACTGGCGGGTTACCGGAAATGTTGTGCAAATGAAGATTGTTGATGGCCACTGCATTTTTTATGATGAAGGCTGCACTGTCCATCAGGGAAGGCCCTGGCGCTGTGCACAGTGGCCTCTGCATCCTTCCATGCTTGCTGATCGCAATAATTTTGAGACCATTCGAGAATCCTGCCCGGGAATCAATCCGGAAATTTCTTATGAGGATTTTTGTCGCATTTTAAAAGAACTTATGGCTGAGCGGTCAGTTATTCACTGTTAAATATGTATGAAGATTGAACTCCTCTTCTTAGGGAAAACAAAAGATTCCTATATAGCACAGGGTATTCAGGAGTATAGTGGGAGATTGAAGCACTATACCGGCCTGAATCTGACTACCCTTAAGGTGAAAAGAAAAAAAGGCTGGACAGAAGTACAGGAGCGTCAGGAGGAAGGGCGTGTTCTGCTTGCCTCCTTGCCACCAATTACCGTCAAGGTAGTTCTTGATTCCAGTGGTAAACAGTTGAGCTCTGAGGAATTAGCTGTTCTTATTTCCCGTTGGGAACAGGAAGGCCGTAAACAGGCATCTTTTCTCATTGGTGGTCCCACAGGGCACAGTCAGGACGTTCTTGATCAGGCAGATTTCCTTTTGTCACTTTCCCGCATGACCTTTACCCACGATATGGTACGTTTGTTTCTTCTTGAACAGTTATATCGTGCGTATACAATAAAGGCCGGTGAGAAATATCATAAGTAGAAGGCAGCGTTGCCAGTGGTTTTGTTTGAGGGGCGATATTGCCTTATTTGCATGGAATGAGTTGTAGGAATTTTTTGAAAATCTGTTATATTAACTATTTACCAGTACACCAAGAATAACGCAGGGGGGTAAAACCACCTATTTCTATAATAACCTTATACAAGGAGAGTAATCATGGCCAGTGTTTACAAGATTATCGAGATCGTTGGTGTCAGTAAAAAATCCTGGGAAGATGCTGCTGCAAATGCAATTGAAACCACAGGTAAAAATCTCAAAGATTTACGGATTGGTGAAGTAACCAAGATGGATATGCAGATCGAAAAGGGAAAGGTTACGGCCTATCGAATCCGAATTTCAGTTTCTTTTAAGTATAAACAAAAAAAGTAACAATATATGGTTTAATAAATAAACGAATGCTCTTCTGTCTGTTGCAGAACAGCATAAGGTAGAAGTGCTAAGACTAGTCAGGGCTGCTCCTTTGAGGATGCGGCCCTGTTTCTTTTGGAGCCGGGAAAAAGAGTGAAAAGCGGTTCTTCTTTTTTTAATTCCTTCAGGGAATAATGTGTACCACGCCAGTCAATGCCCTGATTTCTGAGGGTTGTCCAAACCGCTTTTATAATAATGTAGATAGTAAGATATGGAGTTACCAGAGACCAGAGAAATAAGGTCGAAGGAACTTTCATCCCTCTGGCATTACAGATAAAGACAGCAAAACGGCACAGAACTGTGGCGCAAAAAAGGATTCTGACCGTTCCCATGGTCGTAAATATGCCCCAGACCGGAACAATGGTCAGCATGAGAATTCCCACAACAGCACCAGCAACATAATCAGTTCGATAGCTGTAAAGGGCAAAGATGTTCTTCATCAGCCCGCGGATCATTTCCGAAATACTCTCATACCACCGGACTTGCACGAAATCTCCACCCTGCAGACAGTCTTGGGTCAGGCCCTGCTGTTTTATTTTTTTCCCCAGCATGATATCATCGATGGGATGCATTTTAAATGAAGCATGACCGCCAAATTTCCAGTAAGCCTCACTGCGGATCATATTAAAGGCACCCACACCGATAAAGGCTTTATTGTTTTTTTTTCTGACATTCCAGGGTCTGAGAAGAAGAAAGAGGCCGCCCAGCGCATCAACTACCATTGCATTTAATAAGCGGCCAGGTGCCAGATTGCGAAAGATCAGAGAGAGGTGGTCCAGATTCTCATCCACGAAATAGGCCACAGAGCGGGAAAGGGTGGTCTGTTTCATCATGATATCAGCATCTGTGAAAAGCAGTATTTCTCCTCTCGCCTTTTTTGCCCCCAGATACAAGGCATGGTTTTTTCCAAGCCATCCCACAGGGAGTTCTTTTACACGTTCCAACAGAATTTCCGGGAATTCCTGTCTCAAATTGGTGAGAAGGTCAAAAGTCGTGTCAGTAGAACGGTCATCGATAACAATGATTTCCAGGTTTGGATAGTCCTGTTGTAACAGTAAGCGCAGAGCCGGTTCCAGGGTTGTTTCTTCGTTACAGGCCGGCACGACAATAGAGACAAGGGGCGGCTGATTGCAAGTGCCCGTACTTGTTTTGCCTAAGTGTTTCATCTGCAGGCTGCCCCAAAAGACCTGAAGCATAGTGCCGAGGCTTATCAGGAAAATAAGAATGGAAAAAATAATCAACAAAGACATGGGCAGGCCGCATGAATGAAATGTAGAACCGTAGAAATCATTTGCTTGTATTTTTGTTTTCTATTTATTACCGAGGTTAGACTCAACTCTTCATTTTCTTCGTTGCTGCAAAAAGTAAATCAGTCCTTCTTTTGACAACTTGTAACGTATCATGAATGACTATCCGACAGCAAGGCTGACAACCAGTTCATGATAAAAAGTCACAGCAAAGAATTGAAGAGAAGGGTATATTGAATTATGAAACTCTCTTTAATAGCATGTCCCTATACTCATCCCACCTGTCCACCTCTCGGGCCGGCACTTCTCTCTGCCTATGTGCAAAAGAAGCTACCGGATACAGAGGTTTCCGTCTTTGATCTCAGTCTCGATTATTATCTGAGAAGTTTTGAGATCATTAAAGACGGGAGTTTTGGTATCCGCCTGTATAAATGGGATGAAAAGACAACCGCCCGTAATCTTGAGCAGGCCGTCTCTTTTCTTAGAAGCTGGCAGCCAAGTCAAGCAAAGATCAAGGAATATCATTACTGGGCTACCCTTTTCTTGAGTTTTGAGAATATTTTTAATGCTTTTATGGCGGATATGGCAGAAAAAGCCCTGGCCGGTCAAGACATCCCTGAAAGAATAGAAACATTTTTTGAAAGTTTGATCCGGCCAGTGCTGGCCAACAAGCCGGATCTGATCGGTTTATCTGTTTTGTATCAACATCAGGTCGTTTTTGCTGCTTTGCTTGCCAAACTGATTAAAAAACAAAGTAATGCGAAAATTGTAGTTGGAGGAGCTTTGGTCAGCGTTATGGCAGAGCCGGAGAAACTCTTTACAACACCATTTACACCTGCAAAAACAAACTCTCCTGAAATCTTCTTAAAAGAGTTTTGGGATTATCTGATACCGGGTGAAGGGGAACTCGGCTTATGCCATCTTTGTCAGGCTGAAAATGGAGCTGATCTGGCCAGTGTCCCTAATTTGATTTATTTCAGTGACAACGAATTACAGATTAATCCCCCGGGTATGGTTGAAATCGAAACCCTTCCTTATCCTGATTTTTCTCATTTCAAACTGGATAAATATCTGACTCCGGAACCAGTGCTTCCTCTTATGACCTCACGTGGCTGCCCCTGGGGGAAATGCACCTTTTGTACCCATCATCACAGCTATCTCCGCTACCGTACTCGCAGCATTGAAATATGTGTGGAGGAAATTAAGTTTCTGCAAAAACAGTACGGCTGCAACAGCTTTTATTATTATGATGAGATGATTCCACCCCAGCGCTTTAAAAAGCTGGCCGGCCTGATACTCGATGAGGGGCTTGAAATAGATTATGGTGCTTATGCCAAGCCGGTAAAAGATTTTACGACTGATCTTTGTGATTTAATCCAACGCTCAGGTTGCCGGGTTCTTCAGTGGGGAGTGGAGGCCGCCAGCCAGAGGATACTGGAGTTGATGAGCAAAGGGACTGATATTCGTGAGGTTGAGAAAGTCCTTGCTCACTCCGCTAAGGCTGGAATGTACAATTTGGTTTTCTTTCTTTTTGGATTTCCCTCAGAAACACGAGAAGAGCTTCAACAAACCCTGACGTTTATAGATCGCAACAGGGAAAATATCCATGCTTTGAGTTCCGGAACATTTGTTTTGACCGGTGGTTCACAGATACACAGGGAACCTGAAAAGTTTTTCATCAGCAGAATTTGGGGGCGCGAGGACTCATCGATTCTCTATCCAGTCCTGGATTATGATGTGGGTCAGGGGATGAGCGCCAAAGAAGTTCGGCAGCATTTCAATGATAATCAGGAATTCTTACACAGGAGTTCTCTTTCACGCCGCTTTGGAACCTACCGTGAGCATTTACTTCTCTATGTAGCAAGAGCCGGGCTTGATGATGATGAGTCGTGACCGTTTATCAGCCATACACATTTACTGTAAATCTTGATCTGTAAGTCTTTACCACTATCTTAGTAAGTGTTTACCAGTGCCTTATCTTCGTTTATTTTTGACTGCGTAGCTTATGTGGTTATAAGTAAGCAGGCAAAAATGGACGAAGATGAGGTGCTGGTAAATGCATACTTAAATCATGTACACATCATAGCGGCTATTCTTCATTTTAATAACATGAGTTGGCGATTGATTGTTCAGTAAGGGTGCGCCTTTCGGTCGTTTAACAACCACTCGTTTTTCAGCATAAAGCAGTGCTGACTGTAATAGTCTGTCAGCGTCAGTGTCATCCCCCACAAGCTTACGAATGATCCTCATTTCCTGTTTGTTTAGTGCGGATTTACGACTATGGGGATACATGGGATCGAGATAGATCGTGTCTGGTTTTTCCAGCTGAGTGTTTTTGTTTTCATCTATAATTGTAGCCGCATCACCCTGCAAAAATGAAAGCTTGTTGATAATATTCGGTTCGAGTTCTTCGGACATGGCAGCACGCTCCAATCCATCGATTAAAAGAGCCGCAAGCAGGGGGGAACGTTCTATCATAGTCACCTTGCAGCCTAATGAGGCCAGAAGGAAGCTGTCTTTGCCCAGACCGGCTGTTGCGTCCAGGATAGAAGGTCTGATCCCCGGTTTTATGCCAACAGCTTTTGCCAGAGCCTGTTTTATTCCTCCGCCATGCTGTCTGCGATAGCTGAGAGAATCTGAAAGAAAATCGACCATGAGAGTTGTCGGTCTCTTCTCATTTCTGTCTTCTTTCAGTTGAATTTGTAAGCCTTTTTCCGTATATACTAAAAGCAGATTGTACTTTCCCTGTTCTGTCTGGGGAATCTGACTTATTTGTAGTGCGTCAGCAAGCTTTGACGCTTTTGCTTGAAGAATCTTGTTATTTCCAATGCTCGTGACAGCAATGGAACGATTGCTCAGGTTTTGAGTGGCAGGGGCAGGGTTCATAAAAAAAGTAAAATACATTGTTAAAAAAGAATCCTGGTTTGTTTTTCGTTTATCACCGGGATTGGATGGATACACAAGACAGTAGCAGATGGAAACATAAAAACAACAGAAGATACGAATATTAATCAAAAAAGAAAGGATAAATAATGAGAAAAAAAATAACCATCATCGGTGCTGGAAATGTTGGAGCTACCGCAGCTCACTGGGCTGCTGCAAAAAATCTTG
>JAOZQU010000090.1 GCA_029932055.1 Desulfocapsa sp. | reverse complement strand
CAAAAAAAACCGTCAGAAGCCATGCTTCTGACGGTTTACAAACAACACTCTAGGAGCCTGTCCGAAAATGCCCTTTCTCCCCAACTCTTCGTTATTTTGAAAAAATAATGCTCGGAATATCACTATATGCCTACGCTTATTTTTTCAAAATTCCTCGATTTGAGAAGAAATGTCTATTCTCGGACAAGCTCCCAGCAAAAAAACTTTGCCCTTAGTTGATCAACCCAATCACAAAAAAGCCAATAATCACAAAAACAAAGAAAACACCAACTTTAATACAAACGGTGTGATCTTCTTCCGGTTTCTCATGCCCATGTCCATGTCCACTCATTTAAGTCACCTCCTTATAAAATTGTATCAAACAGTCCCATTCGAGTATATGAACAATTTTATTTCAATTTGTCGATCTCTTTATTCATTTCCAGGGAATTAAATTTCGGAAGATCTCTGACAAAAGAAAAAATAACATTTCCTCGTTGTACAAATGGCTGTTGTACAGGTATGGTCGCCCCCAAAATAATTCCCGCACCCTGCAGCCTCACATCAAAAGAAGAAAGCCCGTCCGGAAAGGGCAACCTGGCCACTGCCAGCCAATGGGGCAGCGTCTCCCATCGCCTGAAATCCGGTCGCTCAAGCAATCCAATCAGAATAATTCTGGCGAGTGCCCCCAAAGCTTCATCCTGCTCCTCAATCTGTCTTGCAACCACCTCCTTAGCTGCAATTCGAGCTGCCATTTTAGCAATTCGTGCCGGAGCCTCAATATTCCAAGTGTTTATTGCCAAACCCTGAACGTTGGTGAGGATGACGGCATCACCGAGATGATGCCCACCTGCATAAATCCGGATCCGGGGTGGAGAAAAAGAAGAATTGTACTCTCCCCTGACCTCACGCATGCTGGGAGAACGACCAAGAAGAAAAAAACAGACAAGCTCCCGTGCCTCCACTTTCTTTTCAGATGTTTTTTCAGTATCCCGTCCAAGCCTTCCCTGCTTATCAACATACAAATCCGGCAACAACTCATCCACCAACGTGTACTGTGCTACCGCATTCGCCCGATCATCCGTCATTTCAAGAATAAAAGCTGCCAGATAACGGGAAAAAGCATCATCAGGATAATCTTCACCACGTTCATCAGGCCGTAGCGAATGAATTATTCTTCTGGCCTCTACCCCGCCATCCTCCCAGTTTCCCAGTGCCAGATGATTGAGTGCTGTCATGGAGTGGAGCATGGTTTGCTCAAAAGGTGCTCCTTCAAAAGAGTAGACCGTATCATTGACTACCCAGCTTCCCGCCCCTTCTGAAACAGAGTATGTCTCCAGAAGATCCAGGAGATCATAGGCCGCTATAAAATCTCTGGCGCTTTTTTCATACTCGCCCTCTGCCTGATAAATGGTTCCACGCTCCATCAAAACCAGCACAGAATCCTTCCCCTCAACCGCCTCAGTACCGATCCTTTTTTGCGCGAGCGTATAATCTCCCTGATAAAAGGCGGATCGTGCATCGGGAAGATCATGGGCACCGCAGGAGGCAAGCAACCATGCACAAAGGATCGCAAGCAGCAACCGTGGAAAACAATGATACATACGGGACAGCACAAACAAAGCTACCAGCCAATAAGTGGAATGGACTCGTTGCGGGCAAATTCCTCTTCTGTTGTCCAGACAATCAGACTGGATTCCAGATCGGTAATTTCCATTGTCAGTTTATAATAGTTCAGCCGTTGCTTGGAAATTCGAGCCTGCTTACCGGTCTGTTGAGTCATCTGGGTAAGAGAGCCTGTAATCATATATTTAGCCCCCATCTGCTGACCAATGGTCGCCATGGTTTCAACAGTGGCATTTGCTGCCTGATATCCCTGCTCCTTCAGTAGATCCTGTCTTCTGGCAGTGTTCACAAACTGCATCTTACCACTCTGCAGCAGCATGGTACGCATTCTGTCTGTAAGATTTTTAGTATCCACATATTCCCGCGTGCGATTTTCCACACCTGCAATGGTCATGATCGGCGAAGAACTCTGTTGAGCCAGAAAAGGACTGGTCAGCATTTTATTAACGACGGCAGTTGTTATTTTTCTCATATCCGAGGCATCATAATCGGCACGATAGTGTTCAAGATCCTGCGGACTTACATCAGATGTAGACATTCGGAAAGCTGAGCAGCCGGAAAAAAGCAAAGCTAATATGAAAGCCCCGACAACGGAGCTGAGTAAGGATGGTTTCATGATTTTTCCTCCTGTATGTAATAAAAACAAAGGACAATACAGTCTTTTAATACAGCAAATTTTAATTGGCCAACTATATCGTTATTTTTTCAAAATAGCAATTATACCCAAAAAGGAACTATTTTCATTTGCCTTTCTACCCTGTTCCCAGTAAATATTCTATAATCAACTTAGCAAAAGGAGTGTATTATGACTATGCCCAAACGATCAATCTGCTTCCTCACTGTCCTGATATTTTTCTTTCTCACCCTGTCAGCCCAGGCCAGACCTGTACGAGTAATCATGCTCGACTTTGCAGATGAAACCGGAGGCAGTGCAGACGTAGCTCTAACCGGAACAATAAACTCCAAAGCTTTTACGCAAAAAGGCCCTTATTTTTTACAAAAAGCTCTACTTTCCTCGCCGGATTTTACGCTCATTGACCGCAGGGATTTTATTCGTCAGATAGAACAACTGCAGCCCCGGGATGGATCAGACCCGGTACCCGACTCCTTTTTCGCCACCAGAGAACGCCGTACCCCGCTCAGCCCCACCTTTTTTAACGCAGCACGCTCTCTAAACGGTGACGCCCTGATACAGGGCAGTCTGCTGGCATTATCAACCAGCAAACAAAAAATCAATCAGGGAGGTTATCAAGCCGAATTTACGATCCTTAATCTTCGGGTCATGCTCCAGGCTCTTGATACTGTAGAAGGTGATGTGATCGCTGTTGAAGAAGGAAAAGCGTCCCGTAAATTCAGACAGACATCCTCTGTGCAGAACGAAATAGGGGAAGATGAGTTACTGGATTTATATCAGCAGGCCATTGCTGCAGCAGTACCGGGAATCAAAACACAGCTGAAAGGCAGAGTGAACCGTGACACGAAAGTGAAAATCTGGATACAGACCAGTGCTGACCCGGCCATGATAGAGCTTGACGGGATTCTTCTTGGATCAAGCCCTGTGGAAGGAGTGGAAGTTATCCGAGGAGACCATACACTCTCGGTCACCCGGCCCGGATATGAAACTATTACCAAAAAAATCATGCTGCAAAGCAATATGAAAATAACAGTTCCAATGATTTCTGATCAGCTGACTGCCGAAGAACGGAAAGAGGCTTTCTCCAACATGAACCTGCGGATGCTGAAAATACAATAGGTAGTAACTTACCAAAACAAGCGGCCACGGTTGAAAGCTTGTTCAGTGTAAAAAACCTTTCAGGGAATGGAAAGAAACTGCAGTTCCGGCTCCAGGTTCTTCACTCGATTTTCCCAAAGAGGGCATTGCTTTCGTATACACTCCTTGTTTCTCAGATACTGTTCACAACGGATAATCCCTTTTGCCTCCAGAGGAACAGAGAGCATTTCAGCTGATAACCTGGCTGTTTCGGTAAGGGCAAGCACGGTCTCACGCTGGCAGCAGCGGCCTCCTCGATATTGCGAAATAACTGTGAGAATCTTCGCGCTAAAGGACTGGGATGTCTGCCTGGGGACAGGTGTTAAAGGAGTAGCTGCCAGGATGGTCGAGGCTGCAATTCCTGCTCCGATGGCGGCACCACATACTCCCCAGAACCCACAAACGCCACCGGGAATATCTGCTCCGCGACGAATGCCGGTGAGAATGGCCTCTTTTTTGATATCGCCTCCACTGTTCCGGTAGCAGGCAAGGATAATGCCGGGGATCATGGCGTGATGTTCCGGCCCATGCATGGGAATGGCGGGATGACTGCGGATGAGTTCAAGCAGAGTGATAAGATCCTTTTCCGCAGTTCCGGTACAGATGGTTTTGATGACTTCGATCCCGTTTTCCCGATGGCAGTTGTCGCAGATAAAATGGTTCTGTTCACAACAAGCATTGGCTGAAAACGTGCGCCCACAGTAACTGCATGCCATATCTTGTGCATCGGTAAAATAGTGCAATTCAGTACCACAAACCATGCAGCCTTCACTTTTTCGTTCTGTTTCAGACGCGCCCTCCTGGTCGTCGCCGCAACAATCCGTACTTTCCGGAACACAGCAACTACTCTCAACTCCGCTTATCTCGGTTTGCGGAGAACAGCATGAATTCTCCATCACCATATTTGTGACAGCGCCTTTCTCATCAAGAACAAAAACGGAATCGTCAAGCAAAGCCACTTCCCCTGGTGGAATGGACGTGCGTCTTCCTTTCACCAGCAGGATACCGGACTCGGTATGAACCGCACCATAGGGGCCGCGGTATATTACATCCACCTGCTCTTCCTTTACGGCAACAGGACGAATTGCCTCGTAGGTAAGGGAGAAAAAATCCATGTTTTCCACCTGACGATACGGAAAGCGCTTTATAAACCGGATGGAGGTAAACCCGGCCGCCTCCATCATAGCCACCAGTTCTTCCTGCTGCATGGCCCCGCCAAGACACTCTCCACGATAGCGCACATTATTTCTAATCGTTGCAGGAATTGCGGTATCCGTCACAATATCAGACACAACCAGACGACCTCCCGGCTTTAAAATCCGAAAAATCTCCTGGTAGGTCATGCGCTTGTCAGGACTGAGATTAATCACACAGTTGGAAATCACCACATCTGCTATCCCGTCATCCAATGGGATCTGTTCAAGAAAACCCTTGCGAAATTCAACATTTTGATATCCCAGACGCGCAGCAACCTCTTCCTGTGATTCCGCAGCCAGTCGGAGCATTTCATCGGTCATGTCAATGCCGTAGACTCGACCGCTCTTGCCAACCGAAGCAGAGGCCATGAAACATTCGATACCGGAACCGGAACCGAGATCAACAAGTGTCTCGCCTTCCTTCGGAGCGCCATCCGTCACTGGACTACCGCAGCCATAGGAATGCTTTTTTGTTTTTCCGGGAATAAATTCTGCCGCAGCCTGGGCTGGCGCCAGAGGATTCACAATATCTTCATTTGCGGTGAGTGCTGCCTGACCGTAAAATTCCCGTACCGAACTGTGGCCAACATCAGAGGCAAGGGAAATAAGACAGTTACAATGGGTCAGGGCAATTTCAGTGCTTTCCTCCTCACTGTCCAGGCAATCGTGTCGGACATCCCCCATACGCAGGAGAATCCCACTTTTTCCTTTGCTTTTGTATTGGCTTGCCTGATCCGAAATCAATTGTAAGGCTATGCGATTGTAGATTTCCACATAAGGGTCATGCCCCACCCACTCTTTACCGTACATAAAGCTGTGATCAATATCACCGCCGCCCACCAGAAACTTCAGAGGATTAGCCTGGTATGCCGGAGAGTCGATCAGGCTGGCCTTGCGAAGATCATTCAGAACCGGGCTTGTCTTCCACACTTCTCCCAGCCCCTCATCCAGATGACCACAGGCGACTTTCTCCATACCAACCAGAGCAGGAGACGGGTAGATAACACCATCCGGCCCAACTGCCACCGACTCCCAGCCGGTATTTGACAGGTCATAGCGAGTACCCGGAGTTGAAAAAACCTGACTGCGCATGGTTTCGATATTGTCGATGGTAAGCCCCAGCTCCGTTGCTCGCTTCCAGGCTGCAAGAAGTCGTGGAAAAATAATATCCGGTGTAATAAATTGCTCCTGACTCCCCTTCCCCCGCACAAAATGGTAAAGAATATGGATGGAGGCTGCCCCCACCTCTGCCGCAATATCCACCAACTGCAGCAGATCTTCAATATTTTCACTGCTGATGGCCACCGAAAGCGTGACAGGAATCCCTGCCTCCTTCATGGCCACAAGGTTTTTCATAAGCTTCCGGTAACTACCGCTTCCCCGCAGCCTGTCGTGACTTTTTTCCAAACCATCCAGGCTCACCTGGAGATGAAGCCTGTCCATGTCACCAAGTTCGTCCAGAAATTGATGCAAGAGCATACCGTTTGTCAGCACCGCTGCATGCACATCCTCATTGTCTGCAAGTAATGCACGTAAAAACGGCAGGAATTCAGGATACAGAAACGGTTCACCGCCGGTAAAGGAAAAAAGGCGGCATCCCAGAGCATATGCCTGCTGAACCGTTTCCTGCAGAAGCTCTGGTGCAAGACTTCGTGTTTTCGCAGGAGAGGCGGAAAAAAGGCAGTGACGACAGCTGAGATTACAGGCATCGGTTACATGAAACCAGCATTCCTTGAGCAGGTTTAAACTCAGTGCATGTTCCCTTCCGCTATAGGGTCGTAGCGGTTCCATCGCAAAGGCACTTTCAAGTAGATTTCGACCATAAAATTGCTTTGCGTAACCTTCTTCAGAACTAAGTAACTGATCAGCATCCTCTGACACAACTATCCAGTCAGGAATATCGGGTTGAATATAGAGAATAGTCCCTTCCCATTCAAGACGCTGCCAGCCATATTTTTCGGTAAACTTTCTACTATCCATTGATTTTTCTCAGGCCTTTCGATCAGAAGAAAGCGGTGGTGGCTGGGGTGTGGAATCCTGCTCTATGGTGGGCTGACTATCCTGCAAACGTTCTCTATATACAGACAGCACAAAAAAAGTAGCAAAAGGTTGGGCAATGAGTAAAGCAATAGCGATAGAACCACCCACGGAAAGAATCACCATATAAAGTATCATGAGCACAATTTGATCAGCAAGCGGTTTTCTTACTGCCATACTCCAGGATTCTTTTAAGGCATCAAACAACCCCATATTCCTGTCTGTCATCAGCGGCATCATGTAAATGGTGGCAAAAACGAGAAAAGCAGCAACAAGAAAACCGGGAATGATCAGGAGGAGAAATCCCAGGAACATGGCAAGCATGGCCAGAACACCAAAAGCCAACAGAGGCAGAAAGAGGCGCATTTCGGAAAAAAGATCACCAATTTTTGGCTCCCGTCCTTCACGAAGTGCCAGAAGCAGAGACTGCATATATCCGGCAGAGGTAACAGGTGCCAGTATACCAAGACTAAAGGTGATCACCACCATTTGCACCAAAGTAAGCAGAATAACCGGGACGATAAACTGCAGAGTGTGTTCCCAGGCAGTTTTCAAATGCGCTTTAAAATCCATATTTTCCTTCCTTGTTCAATTTTAATTTTAATATAATACTTCCAGAGCCTCAACCAAACTGGCTACAGCCACAATTTCAAGCCCCTTTACAGGACGTTGCGGAGCATTTGCCTTAGGGATCACAGCCCGACGAAAACCATGCTTGGCAGCCTCCTTCAGTCTGGCCTCACCATTGGCAACAGGGCGAATCTCACCACTCAGCCCTATCTCGCCAAAAAATAACGCGTCGGGGGGGATCACCCTGTCCTGCAGACTGGACACAATACCCACCATTGCAGCAAGATCCGAACTGGTCTCATACACCCGGATTCCTCCCACCACATTGACATACACTTCGTCGCTGGCCGTTGCCAGGCCTCCGTGTTTGGCAAGGACAGCAAGCAGCATGGCGATCCTGTTTTGATCCATGCCAACCGCTAAACGCCTTGGGTTTCCTGACTGACTTTCGGTGACCAGTGCCTGGATTTCGACCAGCAAAGGCCTGGTTCCTTCCCAGACCACTGTCACCGCGCTACCCGATGCCGGTGTTCCTGATCTTGAAAGAAACATGGCAGAGGGATTCTTCACCTCTTTCAACCCTCGGTCGGTCATGGCAAAAAAACCAAGCTCGCCCACGCTGCCGAAACGATTTTTATCTGCACGAAGTATTCGGTAACGGGCATCATCGGTGGATGAAAGCACCACCTGCGCATCAACAATATGGCTCAGTGTCATGGGACCGGCAAGGGATTGATCTTTGGTTACATGGCCAACCATGAATATTGAGGTGTTGGTTTCCTTGGCATACTGAGTGAGCGTTGCCGCAGATTCCCGTACCTGGGAAATAGAGCCGGGAGCAGATTCAGATGCCCGGGAATGCACCACCTGGATGGAATCGATAACCACAACCTGCGGCCTCTCCTGATCCATTACTTTACAGATTTCTTCAACCGATGTCTCTGCAAGCATTTTGATATTATCTGCAGGGAGTTCAAGACGATCCGCCCGTTCCGCAATCTGCTGTGGTGACTCTTCACCTGAAACATACAGTACCGGAATTCCGGATACTGCACTCTTTGCAAGAACCTGCAGGAGCAGGGTTGATTTACCGGCACCCGGTGCCCCGCCTATGAGTACCACGGATCCCCGAACGATCCCCTGTCCCAGTACCCGGTCAAACTCCGTAATGCCGGTTGAAAGTCTCTTCGCCTGACTCCTGTCAACCTCAGAGAGTAGCTGAACAGTGCTTCGCTGCTTACCGCTGTAGCCGACAGTTCGCCCGGCCGATCTCTTCCCCAGGCGTACTTCTTTAACTGTATTCCACTCTTTGCAGACACTGCACTGTCCCAACCAGCGACTGAAATCAGCTCCACAGTCAGTACAGACAAAGGCAGTTTCCTGTTTTTTTGCCATTTGATGTCTCTTTCCTTTAGCAAATTTTTTTCAACAGCAGAACTTTAGTATCTTACAGAATATTTTCTCGGAGTCGGAGTTTATACCCTGGTTTTTTTAGGGTGCTTACCTATTTTTATCAAAGAAAATATTCTTGATAAGATGCTTATACCCCCTTGTGGGGTGTTAGCATAGACTTTAATAAAAGAACAGATTCACCCTTTACTCGCACCACAAAAAGTCATATTGTCGTAAATGTTCGGTCGTGTTCCGAAATTACATAAAAGCATTTTGCCCCCTCATCAACTCCTGACTTCTTGTTGCCAAATGAAAAACAGTACACCACAGATACCACCTCCTGCCAAATGGATTCCACTGACACATTCCCTTGCTTTCCTGTTGCGATCCCCACGCCTGTTAGGGTGGAGCGCAATTCTGGTTCTGGTTACCATGGCCTTTACCTGGGCCGGCTACCTCCTCACTGTTGATTTTGTGGATGGTCTCACCGGGAGCTTTTTCCTGACACGGCCGGAAGCAGTTGGAATCCTGGGATGGACAAAATACCTGGGTTGGGAGGTAATGAGGTGGAGTTTTCTTGTCATCACCCGCATTATAGCCTTTTATCTCGCCTTTCTTATTGCCTACAGTCTCTCTGCTCCAGGATATGTTTTTCTCAGTACTGCGACGGAAAAAAAACATGCCGGGGAACAGTTCGAACCGGATGCGGCGCTAAACCTCAAAGGAATTCTGATTGATCTGTGGGAAGGAATAAAGATTGGTTGTTTAGGAATTCTGGTGACTGTGGTGGCACTGATGGCCAATTTCATCCCCGGAGTGGGACAGATCGTGGTCTTTCTTCTTTATACCTATTATTCAGCCCTTATGTTTGTGGACTATCCAAGCTCTCGAAGACGCTGGAGCCTTGGGAAAAAAATTACCTGGCTGCGAAAGCATAATAAACAATCATTCCGCTTAGGTGTTTTTCCGGCCCTGCTGAGTCTGATTCCGTTTGTAAACATATTTTTTATTGCCATAATTTTTCCATTGATGACAGTACACAGCACCCTGAATTTTGCAGCCATCGAAAACAACAGTAAAACGAATCAGAAGCCGAGTTCAACCTGAACAGATGACATAACAGAGAGATGGTCAATTTTTTGTTTCACAACCTTGATCTTTCTAGTGCCTTTCACGATCAAGGTATAGCAGGCGAGAGATTCAGAACGATTTTTCACTTGTAATTCATGCCTGGCACTATGAGGGAGTTTTTTCGGAAGATGGTGGCTGGTTCGCTCACCTATGACAATTTCCCACCCGGATGCGTGTTTCTCAAAACGCGATGCAATGTTTACAGTATCTCCAATTACTGTATAATCCTGTCTGTTTTCCGATCCCACATTAGCAAGAATTGCACTACCGGTATTAATTCCTATCCCGACATCGAACACCGGAAGGTTCTTTTTTGCCCGTTTTTTCATTAACACGGCTGTGGCCTTTTGCATTTCCAATGCTGCTTTCACTGCTGATACTGCGCCACTTTTTTCATTGGATATATGACCAAATACGGCCATGATCTGATCACCAACAAATTTATCGAGCATCCCGTTATGTTTAAACAGGATATCGGTCATGATCGTAAAATACTCGTTGAGCATGGCAACAACTTCTTCCGGCTCCATATGTTCTGAAAGTGCGGTGAACGAGCGAATGTCTGCAAACATGACAGTTACATTTTTTCTTTCATTCTTTAAGAGTTGTGCATCCCCGGAATCCACCAGGCGGTCAACAAGATCTTTGTCAACATACCGACAAAGCTGGTTACGTAGTCTGTTCTCTTTCTCCAGTAATTCATAAGTGTGGGCCAGGTCACTTGCGTATTCCCGTAGCTTAAAACTCCTGCTTTGTATATCACGATTTGCCAGATTCAGTTGCTCAACAACCGTATTAAAATTGGAGGCAATATCCTGCAACTCGCCTTCAACATTGAGCTCCAGAAGCTGAGGAATTTTCCCTGAATTCGGAATCGTAGTGTCTTTCGCGAGTCTCTCTATCTGATCCGAGGACGTACGGAGAAGGGTAAAACCCGCGAGCATACTAAAAAGAACGAGCGCCGAACAAATAACTAGCAGAGTGGTGGATACCTGCACCTCTCTTGTCAAAAGATAGACAGACAGAAGAAAGGGAAGAACCCCCATCAACGCCAGACTGACCTTTAGTTTTCGGTAAAAACTAATGCTCTTTTCATGAAATATTTTCTTCATCTATTGGTAACTATTCAGGTGATATCTGGTAATTTGCCTAACCGCTGTCCTGTAACTGTTTAGGAGCATCTACTGAAAGTGTATACTTTTCCTGACAATAGATATAGGTTTTTTTTCTTTCGCCATCAATTTGATTGAGACATCAGTGCTATAAGGAAAGCATAAGGCAAAAATATTCCTTTTTCAAATGCATTTCGAGTAACTATTCAGGTGATAGCTGGTAATTTGCCTAACCGCTGTCCTGTAAGTATTTAGAAACGATATTTTGGCTTGTTCAGAGAGGCTTTTGACTGCTCTTTCCTGCCCTCCATTATCTTCTGAATCTGTGCCAATTCCGCCCTGGCCTGACGCAATTGTTCCTTCAACTGATCCTGTCCCGAACTCGTCACTGCTTCCTGCAGCAGCTGTTCAAGGCTTTCCACCTCTTTCTGACTCTTGTACAGATCTCTTGCCAATGCACGTAGTAACATCCTGAATCCTCACTCAAAAATAAAAACCTTTGCTTTCTTTATTGGTAACCGTTCACCAGCCATACACATTTACTATGAATCTTAATATCTAAGTGTTTACCTGAAGTGCTGGTGAACGCTTACATTTATTGTGACCAACGGAATTGAATGGGCTGGGAAGGGAAGAAATATTTATGGAAAAACATTCCTGACGGACATGGAGCTTGATACCGGTGGCAATCTGATCGATATGACTGCCACCGCCAGTGTCTTTAACTTTTGCTTACAACTGCTGTCCAATAAAGAATTTTTACGAATCCATGGCCGCAATGGGGTTTGTCTCACATTTCTTTGGGGTTGGGAATCAATTTCGGTGTCCAGAAAAGCACATCACCCTCTTCAATTTCCTCCCAGAATCCGACGCCATCCCACTCTTTGACCTGGTCATAATAGCCATGATGCAAAACCTTGAGAGTAATTTTATCAGCCGCCTCCACTTCATCTTCAATAAGATGACGAACCCCCTGCAACGGCGTATTGCCAAGATAGAGCCACTGCCCCCGGCAGGATGATTCTCCGCCTTCTATCTTGTACAGAACATGGGCTCCCTTTGGTACGGAGTTAATTTTGAACCGGACAGTCTTTTCATCTGCACAACCCGACAACATGAGCAGCATAATTAAAAGACTTATTGCAAATAAAGACCGAAGAGCCGCGACCACATTACGTTTGTCTCGTTTCATAGAATATTATTTCCTTTTATTCAGTTCAATGGTAACAGGCTGCGGCTCCTTTGTGGCATCTTCTTTGGTGTCATGACGCATCTGCACCCAAAAAGATATAATTTCTTCCACATAACCTGCCTTACGCAACTCTATAGTCGCACGTTTGGCCGGCTTGCCATCATCGCGTTCCCAGGTTACCAGGAGCGGTGTCATCCCAAGATGCGTATCATCCCTTAAATTGATAACCTCTGCTCCCTGGGGAATCGATTCAATTTTTGCGACCCCGTACATGGTCTGACTGCAACCAGCCAGCAAGCTGAGTACTGTCAAGAAAAAGAGATTAAAAAAGAGCTTCTGGAGATTTTGCCAACCAATCATATGCTATCTCACTTAGGAGTTGGAAATGAATAAGTCATCGGAATTTGCGCCATGATTTAGGTCGTATTTAGCCAATCTGATTGAACAAAACCGCAGGTGTAGCAGGGCTACGTTGAGGATTTTGTGATTGAGGAGTGGCTAACGATGGCCTGAAGCATGGATGCAAAAACGATGAGTTATTCATTTGCGACTCCTTAGGGCGCATTCAATAATTACGAACTTATTTTTGAATGAACCCTTAGATGGTAAAATATTTACCGTTTACCGGTGTTAAATACTGGTTTATTCCGTAAACTGCCCGTACGATTTGAACTTTTCCAGAATTAAATCCATTTCTGCATCATCGACCATATTTCCACCTCCCAGCGGTAGTAATCGCCAGTAGACCTCACATAGATTCTCCACTTCAATTGCCATAGCCAGTGCCTTTTTTAACGTCGAACCTGTCGCCAGCATGCCGTGATTAGCCATCAAACAGGCCTTACGGTCTTGCATCGCATTAATCACAGCATCGGAAAGTTCCTGTGTGCCAAAGGTATGATAATCGGCACAACGAATAGTCTTGCCACCGGCTGCTGCAACCATATAGTGAAAAGATGGCAATTCCCTGCCAAGGCAGGCAATGGTAGTCGCAAAGGTTGAATGTACGTGTACGATTGCTTTTACATCTTCACGACAGCGATATATGTCCTGATGAAAACGCCATTCACTAGATGGCTTGAGCAATCCATCTGACTTCCCCTTTAAGGTCATACTAACCATGTCTTTTGCCGAACATTCGTCATAAGGCATACCCGATGGTGTGATCAGATACCCTGATGCTTTACGTACACTGACATTACCAGACGATCCCTGATTGATGCCGATAGCATTCATCTCAAGAGCAATGTTCAGTAATTGCCGTGCTTTCGTTACTTTTGAAATGTGACTACCTCCAGTTGAACAACGTTTGCAAATTTTTCTTAAACGGAGCAGTGGCTATTATCTTGTGGGTAATCAAACCTCTGGCCAACTCATTTGCAGCAACTCAACCTGTCCCCACGATACCAGGGTTATTTAAACCCTGCGACATGATATGAGTGACCATATTATCGGTGACCAAGGTAACATCTATACAGAATTTTCGCATCTCTTTCACTTCTAAAGTTTCCTTCTTTTAGTGCCTTACTCCCTAACTCCCTAATTCCTGTCACTCTTTTTAGTACCCCCTTGAGGGCATAGCCGTCAGGCTAAGCGTTAGTCATTAGTCGTTAACAATTGATTATTAATTATTTGTGCCGTTA
>JAOZQU010000008.1 GCA_029932055.1 Desulfocapsa sp. | reverse complement strand
GGACCCTGCACTACGCTTTTTGATAATTGTTCTAATTTTGCAAGTGCCATTATTCTATATCCTTATATAATTTGGATCAACAATCCTGTTATTCCTCGTCCTTCTTGGGAGGCAATTCCTTTTCAACAGGGAGACCGGCCTCAACCATGAACTCTCTGAAGTCATCCTCATATCCTGCATAAGAGTGAGGTTTAATGGTAGGATCATTCCATGGATTAATGTGTCGCTTGGCACGACTGTTATTTGCCATATTTCTGGTGGGACTCATGAAGACACCACCCATATGCATCAACTTACTGAATGGGAAGTAGACAAGCAGAGTGGAAACCAGGAAAACATGGATATAGAAAATGGAACCAATCTCGGCGTTGATTACCGGGGATAAGGTTACCAGCCCAACCAGCAGCTCTTTAATGGTTACAATATCAATGTTTGTACGAAAAACGTAACGCATCAGCATACCGCTGACAGCGATGGCAAAAATAAGGAAGAGCGGAAAATAATCATTAGCAAGTGAAAGGTAACGCACATTGCGATTAACCAGACGACGGCCAAAAAGAAAAAGTACACCGGCAAGAATTGCAAGATCAGATGCGTAGAGCAATGGAGCTCCCACCTGCAGCATAGCACCGGCATCCAGAAAATCCAAAAACTGCAAGCACTCGGGAACAGGATTCAAGAACAGACGCATATGCCTGATAACAATCACCAGGAAAGAATAGTGAAAGAGCAGAGAGGCCATCCAGAGCCACCGCGATGACTCATAGGTGATTTTCGGTCCCTCATGCAGCTCGGACTTAGTGTTCCGAAACAGAGACCTGAATGCAAAAATTTCCAGGCACATCCTGGCAATAACTTCTGATGTCTTGGTTGGACAGTCAAGCTTATCCTGTTTGATAAAATCCAGAGATTTTCCCTGACCACAAGTGGTCGGAATGGAAAACGGCACAGGCGATTTAGCCCATTGCACTACTCTGTAGATAAAGCCACCCAGGAAGATCATGATCGCTAGATACGGGATAGCAACACCAAAAAGGTATTGCATGCCTGGTATCATGGATCCTAGCCACGCGATAAAAACCAGCGCTAAGACTGCCAGGAATGAGAAGGCATACTTCATTTCTTCTAACCTCGCTTCAAATTGAACAGTGTGGGCTCCCACCCCGGAAATTTCCCCAGCCCCGGTACAGAAACCTGTTAATTACTCTTGATGGAATCGTAAAAACTCTTCATCTGCTTTGTTGCTGGATTTTTTTACAATTCCAGTTGGCAAATCGGGTTTCTAGAAACCATCACTATTGATTTTCTGTAAATCCCTAACACCGGTAAACGGTAAGTAAGCCGGTATAAGTGTCTTATCAGAATAATTTCTTTGGAAAAAACAAGAAATCATTCTGTAAGGTACTAAATTGGAAAATTTACAGGGTCATCTTTATCTTTTTTCAGCAAATTCGACGGACACTTGCTGTCGGTAAGAATGATGGTGCCGGTTTTAATTTCTTTTATCCTGACTTTGTACAACTGCTCACGGCATTGCATGTACAAGTC
The DNA here is from genome assembly GCA_029932055.1 of Desulfocapsa sp. Lineage (GTDB taxonomy): Bacteria > Desulfobacterota > Desulfobulbia > Desulfobulbales > Desulfocapsaceae > Desulfocapsa. Next base: position 37,396 of record JAOZQU010000008.1, on the reverse strand, counting down.
AAAGGCTGCAAGGACTGCCAGGTCAACAGCAAATTCAAAATCATAGAGATCAGCAATGAAATGCTTTCGCTCAGAATCCTTGGCTAAAATTTCTCGGGTAATGTGTTTGACGGCATGAATGGGTGCAACTGCTTCAGATGCGGAAAACTCCTGAATGGAGCGAATACGCATGATCTGATCAAGCGGTGCAACAAATTCTATGGGATCAGCATTTTTTGCAAGCAACTTAAAGAGTTCGCCCAAAGCCTCGCGGGTATTCCCTCCCACAGGATTAGCAAACTTATCAGGCGCTTTTTTAAAAAATGTGGATGACTTGTAACTGGATAAGGTATAGTCAACCCATTGCTTTACTATCTTATCTTCGTAATTACGAAATGCCTCATCAAGATCCATCTAATAGCCAGTCCCTTTGTTAAATACATATTGAATGAATGAATGACCATTCATAATCACATCGAGACTTAGCATTTTTTCACATGTTAATCAAGAAAATTATAAACCGGATTCTTTCGCAACCCGGTTCAACCAGAAACAATTCAGTTCACTGGATAAGTGCCTTATCAGAATATATTCCCCAAAAACAGGTAAGCGAAGTACGAGACTCCGAGAAAATATTCTGTAAGGCACTAAAAGCCCAAACTCACATGTCGCTGAGTATAAAAAGAGACTCATTTATATAAGGATCTTCCTTAACCTCTTCTTTCCATTTATCCTTATCCTTTTCCTCGTCAGGTCTTGCCTTGTGCCCTTCTTCCCCGTCTGCCCCCTGTTCTTCACGGTACTTCAGATAATGTGCCCCTATTTTATCCCGTGCAACCTGCGCTTCTTTCCGCTTCGCCTTCATGTCGGAAAGTTGTAATGACATCGTTGTCTTCTTGGAACGTTCTGTTGCCTTTTTTGCCTCATCGGCAATGACCTGCAGACCATCATCGAGTTTCACCCTGTCTGCAGATTTTTTTATTAGAAAATCAAGATTCATTGGAGTTGATCCATTTTTGCCCATGGGAATAGGATCCACCTGATCCCAGGGTAAAGAATTATCCAGATACTGTTCACCGGACTCAAGATGCTGGAAGAGACTTGGCAACACTATATCAGGCTCTACCCCTTTATATTGTGTAGAACCGCCGTTAACACGGTAGAATTTCTGAATAGTCACCTTTAATGCGCCTAGATCATCATATTTTTTGAGATGCAACAAGGGGATATTCTCATTCATATCAATAAGTGTCTGCACAGTTCCCTTGCCGTGAGTATGGGCTCCACCAACAATTACTGCCCGGCCATAATCCTGGAGAGCAGCAGCCAGAATTTCAGAAGCCGAAGCTGAAAACTGATTCACTAATACCAGAAGTGGACCACCCCAGGTGATGGACGAATCGTCGTCACTCAGCACCCGTTTATTCCCATAACTGTTCTTCACCTGAACCACAGGCCCAACCTTGACAAATAATCCGGTGGTATCCACAGCATCCATAAGTGAACCGCCACCATTGTTACGAAGATCAAGAATTAATCCGGAAATGTCCTCTTTTTTCAATTCTTCAATGGCCTTTCTCGTGTCATCAGTGGAGTTTCTGGCGTTTGAGCCGTTACGGGTTTTTTCAAAGTCACGATAAAAACTTGGGATCATCACATAGCCGATTTTCGATCCAGTGGGGCCTTCAAGCAACATGGACTTCACAAAAGTTTCCTCGATCTGCACCACATCACGCTGAATGGCGATCACCACTTTGACCCCATCCGGTTTTTTCACAGTCAAACGAACCTCGGAACCTTTAGGACCACGAATCAATCGAACCGCATCACGCAGACGCATATCGGTAATTTCGACTGGTTCCGCTGCTCCCTGGCCTACTTCAAGAATAATATCCTCAGCCTGCAGGAGACCTTGTCGTGCAGAAGCAGAACCGGGAATAATACTCACCACTTTGATATAGCCATCCTCTTCACGAAGCAGAGCTCCAATTCCTTCAAGACTGCCCCGCATGTGGATATCAAAATCTTCCTTATTTGCAGGAGGCATATAATTGGTATGTGGATCAAAAGCTCTGGTGATGGCGTTGAAGTAGCGATCATAATGATCCTGGCCGGTTTCTTGATGCATCCGATTGAAAAAATTTTTATTCCGTTTGGCAACCTTTTCTTCTGCTTCTGTCCACAGCCCCTTATCACTTTTTTTCTCTTCTTCATTCTTTTCCTGTTCCTCAACAAGATCAAGGTAACGGGAAATAATATGACCTTTCATGATCTTACGCCAACGCTCCCTCAAATCGGCAAGAGTTGTGGCATACTTCAACTTTTCAGGATCTGTTTCATAGCTTTCGATCCGGTTATAATCAAAACCAGCAGACAATATATCTTTTGTCAGCTTCTCTACTTCCCCAATCCGATCAGTCAAAATTTTATACCCCACATCCGGCAGAACAATCTTTCCCTTCAGGAGATTATTATCTATGGCAGGAGCAAAAAACGACAATTTATCAACATCAGACTGAAGCAGGAAACGTTTCTGATAATCAAGCTGTTTAAGATAGAGATCAAAGGCAGCAAAGGCCAGATCATCATTCATGACTTTGTCACTGAAATGCATCACCGGCAACTGTTTGCTGAGCATATAGCCAATCAGTTTATTACGCGAAACATCGATTGGATGCGCAGCATCTGACTTTGCAAAAGATCCGGTTACCAACAGGACGCTGACAAGCAAAATGGATGTCAAACATGCACGGAATATATTTTTCATCTGTATCTCTATGGGCTGAGAGGAAAAGTCCATTGCGCTTTAGTGCTGCAATGGTACCTTGGGATTACATAAAACAGAAAAAACTACCAGAATCCGACAAGAAATACCAACAGAAACACTTTACTCCCATGGAAAATTTGAGAACAGCCCTTCGTGAATTTGCGTCAATCAGAAAATGGCAGCAGTTCCACACCCCAAAAAACCTTGCCATGGCCCTAAGCGTGGAAACAGCAGAACTAACTGAAATCTTTCAATGGATGGAGGGAGAAAAAAGCCGGGACGTGGACGAGAGCACCAGAAAACATATCGCAGAAGAGGTGGGTGACATAATGATATACCTTACCATGCTTGCTGACAAATTTGACCTTGATCCGCTTACCTGCGCCCGGGAAAAAATGCAGCTTAATGCGATAAAATATCCACCACCTGAGTGAACCTCTTTAAATCACAAGAAATAATCAAAGGACGGAGGTTATGGCATTGCTCAGTTGCTGCAGATCAAAAGGCTTGGCAATAGCAGCAGAAAACCCATATTCCCGGTAGTTGGCCATTGCCGGATCATTGGAATATCCGCTTGCAACAATGATTTTTGCAGCGGGATCAATCTTCAACAATTTTTCTGCCGCCTCCTGACCACCCATACCGCCGGGAATAGTCAGATCCATAATCACGATATCAACAGTAGTGCCACCATCCAGTAATTCCTGATACTTGTTGATCGCCTGAACACCATCGATTACAGGAATTGCTTCATGACCAAGGATGGCAAGCTGAGCCGAAGCCACATCACGGATCATTTTTTCATCATCCATGACCATAACCCTGGCTGCCTTAACTACCGGTGCATCCTTTGATTTTTCTATGATATCATTCCTACTCTCTTTGGAACGTATTGCAGGCAGGAATAAAGTGAATGTTGTCCCCTTTCCCGGCCTGGAATCAACGGTGAGATAGCCGTCATGTTTGTTGATTATTGAATGGCAGATTGCCAGACCAAGTCCACTGCCTTGCTGTTTAGTCGTAAAATATGGGTCAAAAATCTTGTCTATTATTTCTTTAGGGATACCGACGCCCGTATCTTGAATAGTAATGCGGACATAATCACCCTTATCCACACTGAGAAATGCCTCGGAGGCAGCATCCCGGACGTTTGTACATTGGATCGTTACAGTACCGCCTTCCGGCATGGCATGCTTGGCGTTCAGAGTAATATTTTGAATAACCTGACCAATCTGTCCGCCATCCACATCAACCATCCAGAGATCTTCAGGATAACTGTATTTGCAGGCAACCTGACTGCCATGGAGAACAAATTCTGCGGATTCAGAGATAAGTTCAGGCAGGGACGTTACCTCTCTGAGCGGATCTCCGCCTTTTGAAAAAGTAAGCAACTGCTCGGTAAGTTTTGCAGCGCGTCTGGTTGCCTTGCCGGCATCTGAAAGTAAAGCAATTGTCCTTGCATCCTCTTTTGCAACCCCATAAGCGGCAAGTTCTATATTCCCAAGAATTGCAGAAAGAATATTGTTAAAATCATGGGCTATTCCACCTGCCAGCACTCCGACAGCTTCGAGTTTTCTCACTTTGAGCAGCTCTTCCTCTATCTTTTTCTCATGGGTCACATCCCGGAAGACCAGAACCACCCCTATTATTTCACTTTTATCATTTCTGATGGGAGCACCACTGTCGGCAATGGTACGTATAGATCCATCTTTGGCAATGAGGGCTGTGTGGTTAGCAAGACCTATGATTCTTCCGAGTTCTATTACCCGTTGCACCGGACTGGCACATTTCTGACCTGTCTTCTCATTGATGATGTTAAAAATTGTACTGGCTTGTTCGCCTACTGCTTCTTCGTTAGTCCAGCCACAAAGTTCCTCTGCCACCTTATTTAAAAAAACAACCCTGCCTTTGATATCTGTTGTGATAACACCATCGCCAATGGAGCGCAAAGTTACGTTCAATCGCTCTTTCTCAGCCTGAAGAGCCTTCTCAGCATTTTTTCTTGTACTTATATCCGTGGCAATTTCCATGCGCACAAGCCTGCCGTCAGTCCAGCGAATAGCCTGATCCCGACATTCGTACCAATGTCCGTCCCTGGTATTCTGAAATTCCCACACATGGACACCCGCAGGTTTTCCTTCTGAATCAAGCAGCAGCTTGTTGGTACAAAAGCTACAGGGTTCATCCTGTCCCTGTTGTAGAGTCTGGTAACATTTTCGCCCGATGGAGTTACCACAGAGTTTTCGTACATGGCTGTTCATAAAAAGAAGCTCATAGGTCTCCATATCAGCCACATAAACAACAGCGTCCAGGCTATCGAGCACTACCTGAAACCGTTCAGATGTGTTGGTTATTTCCGTATCTCTAGATACTATCGCGCCCATAATGGTATTAAACTCAACAATACCGCCTGACATCTCAGGGGAGAAGACAAGACTGTTTCCCTCACCGGAGTTCTTCAGAGCTTCAACAATAGTGTTCACCGGCCCGGAAAAATATCTACTAAAAACAATACGCAGGGTCAGAAACAAAAAAAGGAAAAAAAGCAGAAGAAAAGCAAATTGAAAAAAAAGAATTTTTTGTATTGAGCCATTCATCACCGACGTTGGAATACAATAGTACATATTCCAGTCAGAAGGTTCTGCAAATTGCTTATGTAAGGCTATAAATTTTTCTTTTTGGTACACAAAAGTAAAAAGCCCACTCTTATCGGAAGAGGAACGATCTTTTAGATCAAAAGCAATGTTGTGACGGGTGTCCATAAAAGAACGGTTGGGATGGTACAAGGCTTGTCCTGTGCTTGACAACACAAAAAAAATCTCTTTTTCAAACAGCTTTCCTGCCTCGAAGCTGCTCATGAGTGGAATAAAATTTTCCAGGCTGCGCTCCACTATCAATACATAACCATCCCTAAGGAGATACTGAATGGTCACTACAGAACGTTTTGTCAATAAAGATTGATAGCGATGCTGCACCTGTCTTTCCCGGCCTGATTTACCTGCAAGCATAGTGCTGAAATCAAGGCCTTTATAATCGCAGTAAGGCTTAGAAATTTGTATAACCTTGCCATGGGGATCAAGGACGTAAAAACTATCTCCATAAAAATCAAAATAGTGTGATTTCCCAAGGTAAGCTAATAACTCTTGCAGGTTATCTCCATGTGATTGCACTATCGACCGTACAATGCCATCGGTGTGAAAGAGTGCGTCCTGCATAAGGACACTGGCCACATTAATCCTGGCATGCATGGCTGTAGAATATTCGAGACGAATCTTTCGGTATTCCACAACAACAGTCAGCAGAGAAATAGCAAGAAACGCTGCAAGCGCAACAATAGAGAGAGACAGGTTAATTTTTTTTTGCAGGGATTGCTGTGTCACTTAAAGTTCTCCGTTATTACGGAACTGTTTTCCGCGCACAACAACTTCATATACAGGCCGTATCACATCACCGTATCGGTCAAATTGCAGGTGCCCCATGAGTGTATCATAATCTCCTGCCAACAAAGCCTTTTTAAGCTCACTGCTGTTGATATGAGTACACCGCCTTAAAGCATCAGCCAGAATCATGACTATCTCATAGGATCTTGTGGATCTGGCTGTCGCATTTTTATGAAATTTTTTCTTCATCTCCTGAGAAAATGTACGATAGGCAGGAATAGTATTATCCGGATCAATATAAGTGACCAGACTGACGCCTTCAGCACTGTTTCCAGCGTGACGCATCAGTCCCGGAGTCTGGGCCCAGATACTGGCAATACAGTTTCCAGTGTAGCCGGCAGCCTTAAGTTTTTGCAGGGCCACTCCGGTCATAGTTGCCTCGGTAAGCAGAATAATCGCATCCGACGGCGAACTCAGCAACCCATCCATTATCTGTGCCCAGTCGGCTTGCTCCCGGGACTCAAATTGCACGTCAGAGGCTGAGCCTGCAAAATATTTTTTTACACTGCTTGCGTAATCCTGAACAAAGGCGGCATTGGTCATATCCATAAGAAAAACTATGGAATGAATATCCTTTTTTTGCAGTAAAACTGCCATCTTCTTACCATAAATGGCGCAGTCAACAGAAGTACGAAAAAAAAGATCATCCTGGCCGCTCAATTGACTGGTGGCAGTAAAGGCAGTTATAAGCAGCGTGTTCCTGGAAATAACATAAGGATGTGCCTTGAGGGTGTTTGAAGAATAACTATGGCCGATAATTGCCACAACTCCCTCGTTTATAAGCGATTCATCCGCATTTTTAATCCCTTCGTCACTATTTTGATCATCACGAATCAGCAATTCAAGAGGGCGACCATTAACCCCGCCGGAGCTGTTGATTTCTTCCACAGCAAGAAGTGCCCCGTCCCGAATATCTTCCCCGGCCTCCCCTCCACGACCACTGAGGTTAATTGACAGACCAATTTTTATCGATGCTTGTTGCTGATTGCAGGAAAGGAAAAGAAACAGAACACAACAGGAGAATAACAAACGACTTAAAGACGGCAGCGGAAATTTCATATAACACGCTCCTTGCTTATTATTTGATGACCACTCAAAATCGGATTGGAAGCGCAATGAAGAGCTCATTTTGTCATTTGGTTTTGCTAAACCAGATGAAATGACAAAAAATTATGATCGTCAGCTTTTATTATACTGAACCGTAAGTGTATGTCAAATGGTATTAATTTGGTAATTTTTTAAAAACACGAAGGTAGTCGAGTACTTGTGACTGGAAAGAAGGTTTACGGATTACTGCTGATCGGCTGGAGAATATAAAGCCCTGCTAAACTTACAGATCAAAAGTTAGCAAAAACACAACATACAATCTGTACAGGATCAGTTGCCGGGTAATTTGAGAGACCAAATCATAAGCACATACAATAATGGTAACTCTTGATCAGCCTATTTTCCCGAGTAGATTTTTCGCAAAGTGCTTTGCAGCAGATTGGCAAAATCTGCACGACTTTCCGTTTCATCCGATTGCTCAGCGTTCTGCAGGGATTTAAAAAAACGATCACAGATCGTGCGCTCCCTCCTGTTCCAGTCTGTGGTATAGCCAACCCTGGCGGGAAGATTTTCTGCATTCGATACTTGATTATCGTAATCTCGACGACCATGCGCCCAGTTAATAATATGATTATAAAAAAGGAGTTGGCGATCAAGCAACACAAAGAGAAGTTGAATGTTCTTCACCGGTCCTACCTGCAGCAGCTGCTCATCAAGGCGCATACCAAGAAGGCGTGTCCCGGACAGGAAGTCCTTACCTTTGAGAGCAGTCCCTGCTGCGCCCACAATTCCACCAATAGTTGAAAAGATACCAAAAGAGAGACCGGCAGCAGCCACATCAACACCTGCCCCCACAGCTGCACCACTCAAAGCCCCGGCCATAATAAGCTGGGAAGAATTCAGTCCCAGAAACTCCCAGGTTTTCTCGGAAAACAGGTCTTCCTGTAAAATTGACTGGGGTGGCAATTCCAAATTAAAAATATTGTGCTTATACAGGGCCCGCATCTGCTCCTGACATTTTTTTTCCCGGGTGCGAAGAAATTTTTCGTATTTCTCATGCAGCTTGATCTTCAGTATTTCTTCATCAACACCGGATTTAACTGGAATTGCCTGGCTGTACCCTAGCCCCTCCTGCAAAAAATCAAGTAACAATTCCACCACCTGATTATTACGTTCCTGCCAATCCTGTTTGAAGGCAGTGACGACCTTATCCAGTACAGGCTGCAAATCCTGATCAATACTCTTCAAACTCTCAAGGAGTTCTATACGCTCTTTATACGTTGCCTGACAGGAATTAAAAAGACGTATCGAATTGAAATGTTTTCTAAATTCAGACTGCCACTTACCAAGCCAGGCAGTTTCCTCCTCTTTGCAGTTAATGATGGCCATGCGCGGACATCCAGTGAGCCGCAGAATCTCCATCTCTGCCTTATCCATATTACGGAGTGGCCTTGAACCATCCACCACAAAAATAATACCGGCCCCTCGAAGCAGAGGTTGGAGCAGACGACAGTCATCACGAAAATCGGGATCGTCTTTATGGGCATTAATAAAATCACGAATCAGGGTCTCGTCGCTGCCCGTGTAATTCTGCATCCATTGTAAAGTTTTTCGTGGATTTTGAAAGCCGGGAGTATCGATAAAACGGATTATCTCCTGACCATCAATGGTAACAGGAAAAGACTGGCACTCTCTGGTTTCTCCCGGCATTGAACTGATGCGAACAGAATCATCTTCTGCCAATGTGGAAAGTACTGAGGATTTACCTTCGTTAGGATGGCCGACCACTGCAAATTCAGGAATTTTCTGTTCTTTCATCATACATCCACTAAAGGACTAAGCTGTAGACAGGGATCAATGAGTGTGGCGATCTTCTGCTGCCAGATTTTCAGATCATTTTCTGTAACCCCGGTAAAGAGTGTATCCGGCTTCGGCTTGCCAACAAGCGCCACAATAATATGTGTTTCATAATTACAATGTGCGCGTAATTCCCGTAAAAATCTCAACATCTCCTGGATGGGAGGCTGCCAGGCCTCCTGCAAAATGAGCAGGGGCGGGCAAGCCACATCATTATCCTGTTGCAGATGCTTGATAAACATACTGTTATCGATGTATTCCTCATTAATTCGTAGACTCCTGTCAACTTTGTAGCCAAAAGCCTTCTGACAGAGCTGATCAAGCTCTACTGAATCGCAGTCATCAAAGAGTTCATCGGGGATAAGTGCCAGCAGCTTTCCATTTACTGCAATGGTGTCTTTTTTCAAAAGAATTTTTTGCACCACCTCTTCTTCCCCGGAGGCTGAGCTTTCCGGTTGAGGGGTATAAGGCTCTCTCTCTACGGCTGGCTCATTCGCTACCTCTTTGCATATACTGGTCTCCAACCGTGGTGTGAGAAGTCGGTGCAACAACTGATTATGGTCAGCACGATTAAAAGAGATACGGGCAAGGGCCCGGTTACGTTCAAAAGAACCGGCCACAAACAGGAGTATTCGAGGTAGCAGACAGTAGCAACAAATCGCCAGACAGAGAAAAGGCCACCAGGAAACAAGATCTTCACTTGCCAGATGATAAAAACCATCTTTTAAGATCATTCGACTTCCTTCAATCTGATTCAAGCTGGGATAACTTGTGCTGCCCAGTAACCAGGCCCATGGCAAAGCCAGCCATTGCACTATCTTTGAAACAAATTGTGACGAAAGTTGAATTGTGGACTGCCAGCCAAATGCCAGATCCGAACTTGCCACTTTAACAAGAACCGCTCCCAGAACTCCAAAGTTAAATGCAATACCAAAGAGCTGAAAAAGGAGAAACAGAGGCCAGAAAAAAAGCGCTCCATAGCCGTTACCACGAGCACGCACAGCAGCAAGGGCGGCTGCAAATTGTGATCTGCGCACACCACCCATGCTATCCAGTCCATATTTTCTGATCTTAAAAAGGAAACTGTTCAAACCCTTATTGACAAGAGAAAGAAGAAGAGAAGAGCGCAAATCAAGACCACGTATTTTGCGATAGATCCAGGCCAGGAGAAGAGAAAAAAGAAAAAGGACCTGAAAGCCCACAAACACTAAAAAAAAGAGTGAGACATTTACCGGCTGTTTGCCGGAATAGGTGAGAAAAGAATAGGCAAGCCCTGCTCCTGCTGCCATGGCCAGAAAAGAAAAAATAGACCAGAAAAGGCCGTACAGCTCATACCACATCCGACCGGGCAGCAAAGCCTGTCCCCCCGGAGTTTTCTCATTATCTCTGCTTCGACGTTCCTTCAGCCAGCGGTGGATCAACCACACATGGTCAGGCTCCGCGCCTTCATCAAGTTCCTGCGCAATCTGATCCAGATAAAACTTACGATCCCGATCCCGTAGTGCAACTGCCCCCTCTTCTTCTTCCAGTTGTTTATCCTGGATGAAAAAATATTCGAGGTCAAGAAAATCGGGGATGCGCCACAAGGATTTCATGAAGTCAGTGGATAGTAATTATTGTGTTGGAATACGATTAAGAAATGGACAATACCAGTTTTCCTAACCTATGAAAAGAAGGATTATATTGAAATTCCCGGTTTGCATTTCATATTTCAATCGCCAATCTGAAAAGGAATGAGTAAATTAGCGGCTTCAATTTTAAAGGGTTCACTCAAAAATAAATTAAGAAATATGAGGTGCCAGAATCTTAATTTTTTTTTGCGTGATCCCTAAGGCGGAATCTATACAGTGCAGACAACAAACAACTGGCAGGCCAATCTGCTCCTTCTCATAACAGCCATGATCTGGGGATTATCCTTTGTTGCCCAGCGTCAGGGCATGGAACATGTTTCACCCTTCACCTTTAATGCTGTTCGTTTTGGAATTGGTGCGACATCCCTCTTGCCGGTCATAGCGTTCACTAGACGTAAACAAACATATTCCCTGCCGTCATTCCTTTCCCTGCCCGGACTTACAGGTGGCCTCTGCCTTGGCCTGGCTCTTTTCTTCGGTTCATCCTTTCAGCAAATCGGGATTGTCGACACAACAGCGGGTAAGGCAGGCTTTATTACCGGCCTCTATGTCATTCTCGTCCCCATATTGGGACTTTTCTGGAAACAAAAAACAGGTCGCGGCACCTCGATTGGTGCCACACTTGCTGTAATCGGCATGTACTTCTTAAGTGTCAACGACGACCTCAATACCTCAAAAGGAGATGTGCTTGTGCTCATCAGTGCACTCTTCTGGGCCATCCACGTTCAGTTAATCTCCTGGTTTTCACAAAAAATCGATGTGATACGCCTCTCCTTCTATCAATTTTTTCTTTTGCTCCGTCTTCAGCTGGCTGGCAGCACTTAAATGGGATATAATTACCCTATCCGGAATTCGGGGTACGCTGTTCCCTATCCTCTCTCTACACAGGAATATTCTCCGTGGGAATCGCCTACACGTTACAGATAGTGGCCCAGAAAAGGGCTCATCCCGGCCATGCAGCCATCATTCTCAGCCTGGAATCTGTTTTTGCCGTTATCGGTGGATTCGTATTTCTGGCAGAAATCATTCCACTGCGGGGGCTCTTTGGGTGCTGCCTGATGCTGGCTGGCATGATCTTATCCCAGCTTCTTTCCCGTAAAAGTAACTATTCAGCGTAATTTTGCTGACACTGGATTTTATGAAGTAATATGCCTTAACAATAACACGCTGAATAGTTACCCGTAAAAAAGAATAACGTTCATTTTGCAAGAGGAGAAAAATGTTACAACAAACAGATATCGACCTAACAGTTCTCTGTGAAAACAGTGTGGGCGGCCCAACCGGTCTCATCGGAGAACACGGATGGGCGGTTGGCATAGCAACGCCTTCAGTGCGTATCCTCTTTGATACAGGACAGGGATTAGGGATTATCAGCAACTGTGATTTGCTGGGGTTTGATCTTAGCCGGCTCGACAAGATTGTCCTCAGTCACGGGCATTATGACCACTGTTCCGGCCTGCCACTTGTTCTGCCGTTGACAGGTAACATAGATGTTCATATCCATGAACAAGGATTTGGCTACCGCTGCTGCCACAGTGATAAAAACAATGACAGAGAGATAGGAATTCTTCATTCAAAAAGCTCTCTGGAATCCCTTGGGGCACATTTTTGTTTTAACAAGAATTTCTGTGCCATTGCAGAAGGCATCTATTTAAGTGGAGAGATTCCCCGCAATACCTCCTATGAAAAACAGGATCCCCGGCTTCTGCGTGCAGACAAGACCGGGAAGCTTCAACAGGATCCTCATATAGATGACCAGACCCTGATCATAGACAGCAAACAGGGACTGATTATTATCCTTGGCTGTGCCCATGCAGGAATCATCAACATACTCAATCATGTGCAGCAGCAGCTTTCGGATCGTCCAATACACACGGTGATTGGGGGAACCCACCTCGGTTTTGCCGATGATGAACAATTTGCAGCCACAGTGGACGCTTTGCACGCCTTTGATATTCAGTGCCTTGCAGCGGCTCACTGCACCGGCCTTGAACGGGCAGCCCAGCTTGCACGGATATTCGGCAGCAGATTTCGTTTTGCACCTGTTGGAACCAGAATACACATTCCATGAGTATGCTCAGCCCGAAGATCACGAATGCTTTTTGCAGTTCCTGTGGCGATACTCATAGCCTGGCCCTGGAACCCGCATTACATGCTGCTAAAATACTCATGGGGCAACTGGAGAAGAAAAAACATATCAACCTTGACAGTGATTCAACCATCCCCCCCCAAGAGTTACAAACAGACTATCTCTATGGCAAGGCAAGGGGAAAAATGTTTGGTGTCCTTGTCTGCCGTACGCGGGATGGCAAAGAAGTAGTTCTGAAATCCTTTTCCGGCCAATACAATGGCATATGGGAGATTAAAGGCTGGGTGTCCCCTCTCTTTGATGTACAAAAATTTTATCGTCTCAACAACCCACAAGAAAAACAGATCAAAGCTCTGGGCAGGGAGGCGGACAATGTATCAATCAGTGCAGGCACCCGCAAAAATCTTCTCCAAAAAAGAAAAAACCTCTCCCGGCAACTGATGAAAAACATTCATGCCCTCTACAAACTACATAATTTTAGAGGAAAACAATGTTCCCTGTTTGATCTTTTTCCAGAGGGAAAAGGAATCCCCACCGGCACTGGAGACTGCTGCGCTCCTAAACTTCTTAATTATGCGGCCATTCGTGGCTTGCAGCCCCTGGGATTAGCCGAATTCTATTGGGGCAGGACGAATAAATCAGCCACTAGACATGAGGGATTATTTTATCCTGCCTGCCAAGATAAGTGTGGTCCAATCCTTGGCTTTCTTCTCTGTGGCCTTGAGACAAAGGAAGACAGATGCAAGAACTGACTTTTCTCCACATTGATCCGGACTTTCTGGTGGTGGACAAGCCCGGTGGCCTTCTTGCAGTCCCGGGCCGCGGCCCGGATAAGCAGGATTGTGTAGTCAACCGGGTTAAAACGCTTTATCCAGACTGTATCAAACAGCCGGCTGTACATCGTCTGGACATGTACACCTCAGGAATCATGCTTCTTGCCAGAAACAAAGAAACCCACCGCAAGCTTTCAATACAATTTGAACAGCGTCAGGTAAAAAAAGAATATATCGCCCTGCTTGACGGACTGCTTGAAAAAGAAAAAGGCCTGATCGAACTGCCGTTCAGGTTGGATACGGAAAATCGTCCTTTACAGATCTATGACCCGAAACAGGGAAAGATGGGGATCACCCATTGGAGAACAACAGAAAAAAAGAAAAACACAACACGAGTTCTCTTTTGCCCGTTAACCGGACGAACCCACCAGCTGCGCGTTCATGCGGCTCATCCACTGGGACTCGGTGTTCCCATTGTGGGTGACACCTTATACGGTCGAGGTGAAGAAGGGGGCCAGATGTTTTTGCATGCGAGTTTTCTCTCCGTCCTCCATCCGCGTAACGGACAAGTCATAGCATTTTCCTCAAAACCTTTTTTTTAAACAATACTTAAAAACATAAAAAAATGGGCTCATGATCCTCTTTTTTAAATGCATAATTGGTTTTAAAAAAAATTTCGGACTACTCTATTTAAAAAGGCACCACTTTTCACTGTAACCCAGAGAGTCCATGACAGATTTCGATCATAAAATCACAACATTTGGTATCAGAAACCGAATCCTTGTCTTTGCCCTCATTGTTACCCTTACTCCCTCGCTGGGCTTGGGATGGCTTTTCTATGCCCAGACAAAAAAACTATTGCAGGGAAAGGCTGAGTTGGAACTGCATAGCACAATTAACCAGGCCCAGAGTGAAGCAAAACTCTGGTTCAAAGAGAGTGCCTATAATATGAGGGTATTCTCCAACTCATTTGTAATTTCTGAAAACTTAGAGCACGTCATCCACGCAAAACAATCCGACGAAAAAAATGCAGCCGAACAACTGACAACAGCAAGCAAGGTAATTGCTGAATATCTTGTACTAGTTCAATCCCAATTCCAGGAGTACCAGCGGCTGCAGGTGCTTGACAATATCGGATTTCCGGTTGCCCAAAGCCACGAAACCACAGCAGGCATAACACTTCCTGACAACTGGCAGGAACAACTTCAGCAAAACAAAATGATCATCGGAGAGACAGATAGTGGCGACCTGTCGACCGAACCCACATTTTTGATTGCAACGCCCATATTTTCGCATGAGCAAGGCTTTCTCGGGCTTCTGGCAACAGAATTCAGCATTAAATGGCTGGATTCGGTAATCAACTCCATCGCCCTTTCGGAATCTACTCACCTCTCGCTTCTCAATAAAGACGGCTCATTCCTCATCTCCGGGAAAATGATACAAAAACCGGAGCCAATGATGTCACCTGACCGCAACAGGTTTAAGAAATTGTACGACACGCCCATGGAACTATCCACCTATATGAATGCTAATGGCACAAAGGTCGTGGGTCTCTTTACCCCGCTGCCACATCTCCCATGGGGCATTGTAATGGAGAAAAATTACACGCAGGTCTTTGCCGAGGTACTGGCATTAAAAAACATCACCCTTTCAATTCTTGCAATACTGTTATCAGTCGTTGGGATAGCCGCATTCATACTCTCTTACAGTATCCTTTCACCTTTAAAGAAGTTGATTAACGGCGCCATTCAGGTGGCTGATGGTGATCTGAATGTAAAACTGCCTGTTCAAAACAGAGATGAACTTGGTTTTACCATATCGGTTTTTAATGATATGGTGGTCCGTCTCCGAAAAAACCATGACGAATTAGAAAAGCTCTCAACAGTAGATGCACTCACGGGCCTCTCTAATCGCAAACGTTTAATGGAGATGTTTGCACTGCACATTAAACGCTATGCCCGCCACCAAACCCCTTTCACAATTCTGATGGCAGATCTTGATCACTTCAAACAAGTCAATGATTGCTATGGTCATCTAGCCGGTGATGCAGTGTTGATCAGTATTGGAAAACTATTCAGTGAGATGTTACGTTCAATTGACACTGCAGGACGCTATGGTGGTGAAGAATTCCTAATTATTCTGGATGACATCAAGGAACAGGAAGCTCTGCAGACGGCAGAACGTATCCGACAAGCAGTGGAGCAGAACGAGGTCACTGCAGATGGAAAAACAATCAAAGTTACCGTCAGTATCGGTGTGGCCACAATCAACAATGACATTGATATGCAAGATGGGCGTTTGATCGGTAAGGCGGATAAAGCACTTTATGAAGCAAAACGAAATGGCAGAAACCGCGCGGTACTCTCCACCTCAACGAAGACCAAAGAAAAAATGAAAAAACACCGAGATGAACATGGTTCACCTAAACAGTCTGACTGATATCTGTCCAAATCTGGTAAAGAGCAGATAATTCACAGGGAGTAGCACTAGAGTACAAATTGTGGCAAACATAATCCCGAAACCTAGCGAGATGGCCATGGGAATCAGGAATTGTGCCTGTGTTGATTTTTCAAATATCAATGGTGCGAGCCCAGCAAAAGTCGTAAGAGAGGTGAGCACAACTGCTCTGAATCTGGCGACTCCGGCCTGGCTTACAGCTGTGGATAATGGCACACCTGCCCGTCGTTTTCTGTTGATATAATCCACCAGCACCAGGCTGTCATTGACCACCACCCCGGTGAGGGCAAGCATACCCATAAGGCTCATGATGGTCAGTGGTTTGCCCATGAGCCAGTGACCAGCAACAGCGCCGACTGCTCCAAACGGAATCATAGACATAACAATGAGCGGTTGCCAGTAGGAGCGAAACGGAATTGCCAGGAGCCCGTAAATAACAAAAAGTACCAGGATCAGACCACTCTTCAGCCCCTTGAAAGACTGACGCTGTTCTTTTGCTTCACCCTCAATGGTGTAGCGAATAGTTGGAAAACGTAAAAGGAGTTCATCCATGGAACGGCTGATGTCCCTCTTTATGGCCTCGATGTTAGCCTTTTGCTTATCCACATCAGCCGTAATATTCAAGGATCTGCGCTGATCAATGCGGGTGATCCTTGATGGGCTCTGGCTGGCCACCAGATCCGCAACTTCGATAAAAGGAACTTCGGCACCATCTGCAGTTCGAATGAGCATGGAATCCAGATTATAGAGAGAATTCCTCTCCTCTTCCGGGTAGCGGATATAGACCCGAACATCATCCCGCCCCCTTAAGATACGTTGAACCTCATACCCGAAAAAGGCCTGACGTACTTGTCTGGCCAGATCAGCCAAACTGAGACCAAGCGCTTGAGCCTCGGGTTTTATCTGCAGCTGTAACTCCTGTTTTCCCTGGGCAAGACTATCTTCAATATCAAAAACTGCCGGGAACTCGGAAAGTTTCTTTTTCACACTGGTCGCAACCTGTTTCAGTGTCGAAAACTCCTGTCCGGTAAGCTGCACATCAATGGGAGAGCCGCCCCTGCCGATTTCCGCCCGCATGGTCAGACTTTCCATACCGGCAATACGGCCGATCATTTTCCGCCATTCTTTTACCAGATCAGTACTTTTAATGGCAATATGACGTGATTCAGGTGGCTCCAGTTCCAAAAGTACCCTGCCTCTGTTGGTCTGGCCCGAAGAAGTACCACCCGATGAGCCGGTGGTGGAAAGGATATTTTTAATAACACTTTTCCCACTGGCAGGATCATTGTATTTTCCCCTGAGCTTTACGGCCTGGGTCACAATGTGTTCAATTGCGTTGTCAGTGATATGAAAGGCTGTACCGGCAGGCATGGTGAGACTTACCCGCACGGTTTCACTGGGCACCCTTGGAAAAAAAACAAAGCGTGTCCAACCACTGAACACCACGGAAAGCACAATAATCAAGGTAGCAGTGGCAAGAGCAAGGGTGATCCAAGGAGTTCTCAGGCAGCGATCAAGGAAAGGACGGTAAAATCGAAAAACAGCCTGTTCAAAGCCAGTCGCAATTCTTTGCTGCAACCTGGAAAGCATGCCGACGCTTTCTTCTTTTTGCCGTTTAAGATGTTTTAGATGGGCAGGAAGGATCAGTTTGGATTCAACCAGAGAAAAAAAGAGCACCGGAATCACAATGGCCGGTATCTGGGCAAAGAGTTGTCCGCGAACCCCTGCAATCATGGTGAGCGGATAAAAGGCGGCCATGGTGGTTAACACGCCGAATGTCACTGGGATAGAGACCTCTTTTGTCCCTGTTATTGCGGCCTCTAGAGGATCTGTTCCTTTTTGTAAATGGGTGTAGATATTTTCTCCTGTAACTATGGCATCGTCCACCAGAATACCGAGCACAGTGATAAAGGCAAAAAGTGAGATAAGATTGAGGGTCACTCCCTGATAGGGCATGGCCCAGAGACCACCCAGAAAACTGACAGGAATCCCTATACAAACCCAAAAAGCAATGGCCGGCCGAAGAAACAGTGAAAGCAGGATGGCCACCAGCAAGCCTCCTTGCATGGCGCTGTTAGCCAAGGTCTGCAGACGAGCCTTAACTATGCGGGAACGATCTTTCCAGTAGTTAATATGGACACCGGAGGGCAGAGTCGAACGTTTGTCTTCAATGTATGTTTTTATCTGTTTTGCTACCTGAATGGCGTTCTGTTCACCAATGCGGTACACCTCGATGAGAAGTGCATTTTGTTTATTGAAACGAACCTTGATGGGTGTCTGATCAAATCCATCTCTAATGTTCGCAATATCACCTAGAAGAATCCGGGTACCATCACTGGGCGTACGAACGGGAATAGCAGCAAACTCTTCGGTTGAGTAGGCCTGTCCCTTGGATCGCAGGAGAATCTCTCCGCCCCTGGTCTTGATGACACCGCCGGACAGATCAACCGAGCTTTGCTTTACTGCAGCGGCAACCTGGGCCATGGTCAGGTTGTAGCGACGCAGGGTCTGTTCCGAAATCTCTATGGATATTTCAAAAGGAGATACCGACTCAAGAAAAACCTGGGTTATTCCGGGAAGCAGCAGCAGCTCATCCCGGATTTTCGTCCCCAGTGCCCGCAACTCTTTGTCATCCACCTCACCTGACAACACTACACTGATCACCTCACGCTTTCGTTGCGCCTGGCTGACCAGAGGACGTTCCGCATCAGCAGGAAAGGTGTTTATAGCATCTACCCGGGTCTTGACATCACTTAATAACTCACGAAGATCATACTGAGCATCCACTTCTACTGAAACAGTGGTACCGCCTTCCGAAGATCTGGAAATCAACTGTTCAATGCCTTCAAGATCGTAGACAGCTTCTTCCACTCGTACAGCAAGTGTCTCTTCAGCCTCTTCCGGAGTTGCCCCGGGAAGGACTACCTGAATGTTGATAACATCGAGCTCAAAGGCAGGAAAAACCTCAAGGGGAATGGAGACAATGGTTGCGCGCAATCCCAGAAAAACAATAAGAATCATGAGGAGATTTGCGGCCACATGGTTGCGGATAAACCATTCAATGAGCTTGGGCATCAGTGTTCTCGCCCTTTCCGACCCACTTGCCTGGCTTCAGTTCCAGTGGTTATACCTCCCAATGGAGTTGTTACCAGTTGTTCGCCTGGAACAAGTCCCGAATCAATGACAGCGTAGTGTTCACCCCTGTTGATAACGGAAACCTGACGTCTTGCAAGTTTTCCATCATGGAGAATGATCACTTCGTTATTGGTATAGAGAGTGTGAGAAGGAATAAGAAAAACTTTATCAAAGGTTTTGCCCTGGATTGCAACCCGGACAAATTGACCAATCTTAGGCAGTTGAATGCTGCCTTCCTGCTGCTCAGAAGATTTGCTGATACGCACCACCACGAACAACTGCTGGTTCTTGGGATCAAGGATAGCCTCAGTTCTTAACACCCGGCCTCGCCATTTTTTTTCTTTCGCTCCCTGTCCACTGCTTATTTCGACTTCAGATCCTCTTTGCGAAGAAATGGGGAGAAATTGTTCCGGCAAGTCCAGAAGCTCCTGTTGACGCTGATTGAGTGGAATTCGAACCTCAAAATTATGAGTTGCATAGATCTCCGCCAGTTTACTGCCCACACTTACAAACTGTCCGATATCTACTATCTTTTCAAGTACACGTCCGGTATAGGGAGCAAGGAGACGAGTGCGCTCCAGAGCCAGCTGCGCCTGTTCCTTTTTCGCCTCAGCACTGAGAACAGCAGCCTGGGCAGTTGCCAGGTAAGGCTTGCGGAGTACAAGATCACTGGCCTCACCACCTTTCCCAAGACGTTGCCAATTGCGCATGGCCTGATCGGATCGTGCTTCTTCCTCTACAAGCTTTGCCTTGGCTTCACTGAGAGATGCCTCGGTAATTTTCAGCGCTGCCAGATAATCGCGATCATCAATTTTGAAAAGCAATTCACCCTTCATAAAAAAAGAGCCATCCTGAATATTGTCGCCAAGCTCTGTTATAACACCCTGTATCTGACTTACAACCGATCCTTTACTTCCTGGTTGTACTGTGCCGAAACCGTTAATCTTCACCTGATATTCCCGCGCTTCCAGATGCATTGTTTCAACGCTTATTACTGGCCGTTTGGGGGCGTTTCGTTTTTTTTCTTCTGGTGGATTAAGAAAAAGATACCTGCCAATAGCTATGGCCATTGCCAGGATAAAAAAGGGCAGGACAATATTAACGATTCTCCTGCCGGGACTTTTATGGGGAATAGTATCTGACATGGGAAGCTATGGTAAATGAGGAAATGGCGGCTCACTGTCTGTGGGTGGAAAATCACCACCAAGAGCGAGAAAGAGCCGAATGCGATTTTGCATGCGTTCGTTGTATATGGCAAGCACTGTGCTTTTTGCATCAAAGGCCCGACGTTCGGACTCCAAAACCGTTACAAAGTTAACGAGACCATTCTGATACTGTTCAAAGGCGAGTTCCTCGGCACTGGCTGAATCTTCTGATGCACGTTCAAGCAGGTGTTGCTGCTGTTTAAGACGCTGCTCGGCTTCAAGGCTGTTTTCGACTTCCACAAAGGCCAAAAGAACTGTATCTGTATAGAGTGCAGCAGCAACTCTTGCCCCGGCCATATTTTTTTCCTGCATTGCCGCCAATCGTCCACCATCGAGAAGAGGTGTTGTCAATCCGGCAAAGAGAGACCAGACCACAGAGTCGCTGCTAATAAGCCGGTTCAGAGAGTCTGTGCTGCTACCATAACTTCCCGTGAGACGGAGACTGGGAAAACGATTTTTATAGGCCTCAGCCACCCGAAGATTGGCAGCAGCCAATGTATGACCGGCGGCAAGGATATCCGGGCGGCGAGTAAGAATATTTGCGGGAATTCCAGCCGGAATGTCAACCATTTCACGAGGGAGCGTTCCTGCTGCAACAAGCTCTGTCTCAGGATACCTGCCCAGGAGATATTCCATCCTGCGGATCTGTGTCCGCATTTCCTGCTCTCTGGCAACAACTCTTGCAAGGATTGCTGAGAAATCGGCCCTGGCCAGATGAAGATCAAGGGATGGGCTGATCCCCATCGTATATCCTTCTTCGATGATTTGCAGATTTTGGCTGAGATTCTGCTCTCTTTGCTGGATAAGCGCTAACTGCTGATAATTCTCAAGGAGCGTAAACCACTGTCCTGCTATCTCAGCAACCAGACTCAGACGGATTTCCCGCCAGTTCTCAACACTCATTGAAGCCTCAAAGAGAGCTGCCTGCTCGCGATCATCCAGTTTCCCTAAAAGATCAAGTTCCCAGCCGAGATCCAGCCCCACATCAAAACTGTCCCGAGTGCTTTGACTGCGCTGTCGGCCGCCCCGCAGAAAAGCAGATAACTGGGGGACCGCATCAGCTCCCGCAATCAAAGCATTCTGCACTGCCATATCAACACGTGCAGCCTGAGCTTTCAATTGCTGATTATTCCGTATTCCCTCATCTATAAGTTGCATGAGGAGATTGCGATATTGGACAGGTAACCAGATCCCTGAAACCGGTTCGCGAAGATGGCTGTTGCTCCAGTTCTCCGGAAAAGACGGAGGACTTTCCTGTACCGGCACAGGCACTTTATAAAAGCAGCCGGAGACAAGTGTGGCAGTAAAAATCCACAAAAAAAATGTATACAGACAATCAGGAAATATTTTCATGAATTACTTCCGTCTACTACTTAAAACACATAAGCATTAGGGTTAGAGCTAAATTAGTGCTAGAACCCATCATTTGTAAATATTTGGATAGTGCCCCAAGTTCGTTCGAGTCGCCTTAAGAACTATATTGAGTCATATGTGATTAAGGCGAATCGGATGAAAATGGGGTGCTAGCCGAATATTTACTAACGCGCCTTCCCGGTTAACGTATTAATGCTAATCTTGAACACTCTGGTTTTTTCTCTTAAGCTTTCAATATATTTTATCCCTTTGTCAAAAAACTCTGCCGAGTACTTATGCAGAAGTCCTTCCAGACCAATCTGTTTATTTGTATCAAATACTTCTTCAACCTTTCCTGAAACTATTACACTTTCATACTTTGTGCCAAATTGATCAGCTAACAGCTCGGTATTTCCAACTACACAAAACGAGACTAATAAATTTTTCCTGATGTTATCAATCTTGTGTCCTTCAACAGTAGAATGAAAATATAAACAGTGACCAATGACACAATAATTCAGAGGAACACCATAGGGTTGTCCACTTTCATCGACTGTTGACAGTACTCCATATTCTGCCTTGTTTAATAAAGCCATTGCTTCCTCTTCCGCGATGGCACGATCTTTTCTTCGTAATTCTTTCATGTTATTTCTCATTTCAAAAAGGGACAGCTACTGTACAACTTCCAATAACTGGTAATATATCCAACCGTTCCGATTATCATCCGTTTCAATCTGAATCCACTTTTTAGCATAAGCCAGAGCCTTTACCTCTGTTGCTCTCTCCAACGTAAACAGTACCTTTGTCATACCGGGCTCCATTCGGACATTGCAGCTCTTTAGAACTTTCATCGTCTGTGGAACAATAAATGCGACTTTTGATCCATCTTTTATATCCCGCTGCAATATCCGAATTGGTTGAATCAGTTGCTGCGCTCTATTTGACAGGCGAAATGCACTATCAATATCTTCCTCTCCCAGTGCTTCAACGCTCATGGCGATTATCCGTTCCGTATCATGCACGGATTTTTGCTGCTTATCATTTAATCGCTTTTCGGCAACAGATTTCAGTACAGCTCTTACTTCAGCAATATTAGCAACTGTTCCTGCCTTACTGCTGTGAGTCCGTAACTTTGCTTTAATACGGACAACTTCTTGCGTGACGTGTTGCCTGGAGAGCACAAGTTGATTGATTTCAGCCTGCTTTCTGAGCAATTTCTGTTGCAGTTTCTCCACCTCCAGGATCAGTTCTCTATTCTCCTCCTCCAGTTGCTGTTCATATAGCCTGGATTGCAGCTGTTCGGTCGTTTCCCGAATGCTACAACCGCTCATAACAACCGCAGATAAAATGAGCCATAGCAACAGTATTTGTCGAATTTGCAATGTACTTTTCATGGTTATTATTTTCAATTTCATATTTAAGTTTATTTACGAAAAGTTCCGCGAATTCCAAGCCGCTGGAAATTAAAATTCGAAATCATTCTTTATCATTCTCATTCTATAATCTTAGTAAGACTACTTTGTCTGAAAATTCTATAAAATAATGATTTTTATCAGCTAATAATAAAAGAAAGATGTTATTGTCCTTCCAGTTGTTGTATTTACAATCTGGAGTTCGACTGCAGACTGTAAATATCAATTCATTCGAGAAGATCAAATGCTGAAATCATATGAAATCGGCAGCGTTGATATGCCGCTATCAAAAACGAGTGTGACTGAACTCCGGAAAATTCGATCAGGAGAAAACTAAATGAAGGAACGGGAGCACAATATCTGGTATATACCCCAATCCATAAATTTTAACTCGCTGCTGGACGTGATTGCTTCAAAATTTGCTTTTGAGGTTGGACAACTGCAAGAGGGAATCTTCACCTACTTTGACACCTTTGACTGGCGACTGCACCGGCGTGGCATTCACCTTCAACATTCGACAGACATGTGGCTTCTGACGCAGACTGACAGTAAAGAAACCATAGAATTGACAAACGGCCCAAGTCCCGGTCAAAAAATTTTCTCCTGGGATTTCCCTGCAGGTCAGCTGCGCACCTCGCTTGAGTCAATACTGGACGTCAGGGCATTATTACCGCTGGCGACCCTGGAATCAGAGACAACCCTAATCCGTGTCTTGAACAAGGATGCCAAAACCGTTGGCATCCTTTTGTTTGAGCGTCACCAGGTAAATGGAACAGAAAACGTCCTGCGTAGTGTAAAACTGCAGGAAATTCGTGGCTATGACAAACAGAAACAATCCATTCGTAATCTCCTCCATTCCCACGGTATTGTCGATCAAGCTTCTCCCCGGCATGACTTTAAAGAAAGACTGCGAAGCTCCGGTCACACCCCAGGTGATTACAATTCAAAATTTTCTATTCAGCTGAATCCGAACCTCACAGCGAAGAAGGCGGCGGTAATGATCTATAAACAGCTGCTTGCCACCATGCTTTGTAATGAGGAGGGAATACTCAAGGATCTTGACTCGGAATTTCTCCATGATTTCCGGGTTGCAATACGCAGAACCCGTTCGGGCCTAACTCAGATAAAAAATGTTCTTCCTCCTGAAGTTACCGACCATTTCAAGGCTGAATTTGCTCACCTTGGCAGCATAACCGGCCCCACTCGTGACCTTGATGTTTACCTGCTCTATGAGGAAAATTACAAGTCCAGGCTGCCTCCTCCCCTGCAGACAGCGCTGCATACATTTTTCACGGATCTTGCCAGGCGCCGGGATGAGGAACAAAAAAAGCTGGCCAGAGCACTCAAGGGCTCACGTTACAAGCAAATCATAAATGAGTGGCGACACTATCTGGAGAAGGATGGTACAGCTGCTGCCAATGCTGAGATGCCGGTGATTGATCTTGCCCGGAAAACTATCGTTCGCCGCTATAAAAAAATCATGAAAGACGGCATGGCGATCACTCCGGCAACTCCGGACGAAAATCTGCACCGTCTTCGTATCCAAGGAAAAAAGCTGCGCTACAGTCTGGAATTTTTCGCCTGCCTTTTCCCGAAAAACGACATGGACAAGATCATCAAACAACTCAAACAGTTACAAAACAATCTTGGAACTTTCAATGACCTTTCCGTGCAGCAGGACATGCTGCACAACTATCTGGATGGTTTGCGGCCTGGATCTCGCAAAAATTTTGAGCTTGCCACGGCTATTGGTGGACTGCTGACCAATCTCTACCATGAACAGCACCGGGTACGAAAAGATTTTTTCGTAACTTTTAACCGGTTCAGCAACAAAAAAAACGTTGCCCTGTTTAACAAACTGTTCAACCAACCGAGGCAGTAATGAAGCAACTCCTGATATGCCGCCACGCCAAGTCAAGCTGGAAGGATCCAAGCCTTGCCGACTTTGATCGCCCCTTGAATAAACGCGGAAAAAGAGATGCTCCACGAATGGGCAAGCTCCTGGTCAGCCATGAAATCCACCCGGATCTGATCGTGTCCAGCCCAGCCAAAAGAGCCCGAAAAACAGCTCTCCATTTGGCAAAAGAGCTTAACTATCCCAAAAAGCGGATTGAGTATCTGGAAGCAATATACAACGCCGGCCCTGAAGGGCTGATAGACTGTATCCACTCTCTTGATGACCGATACGATCAGGCAATCATGGTTGGTCATAATACCGGCTTTACCGTGCTTGCGAATATACTTGGAAATCTGAGTATACTCAATGTGCCGACCTGCGGAATTGTGGTTCTGAATTTTGAGGTTGATACCTGGCAGGATGTAAAGAAAAAAAAAGGTGACCTTGTTTTTTTCAGCTACCCGAAGATGTTGGAAAAATAAATTCACATTTTAGAGGGGGATGCACATGTTTATGCGTCAGGATAGATCCCCGACAAGTTTTCCCCATTTATCAAGTACTTCACTATTGATGGTTACGCCAAGCCCAGAACCATCCAGCAGTCCAGCTTTACCCTGATAACCAAAACTTATTTCTTCATTGCAAATATCAGACTCAAGAGTAAAACCAGCATAACCTCCTTCAAGATACCTGATCTTACTGCAAAGAGCAGCTAAATGACGGCCGGCAGCAGCAAGAACCCCTGTCTCCCCCACATGACATCCCAACTGACAGAAAAAGCCGTTGTTCAGGGCATGCTTCCAGAGCTTTAAGCTTTCTCTAAATCCACCGCATTTTGACACCCTTACGTTAAATCCAGAGCATCCCCGGTTCCGGATAAGATTGTCCATATCGCTCATATTGCACATGGATTCATCAGCAATGGTTGCAATTGTTCCCAGCTCTGTTACCTGTTTCAACCCTCCCAGATTTTCTTTGGCCACCGGCTGCTCAAAACTGCTTATCCCTATAGAATCTGCAGCATGTATAAATTCTATGGCTGTATTTGCTGAAAAAGCACCGTTGGCATCAATTCGTAGATCCGGTTTCGGCCCCAAGGCCGCCCTGATATAAGAGACATATTTGATACCTTCCTGAAGAGTTGACACTTTAACCTTCACAAATTCCATATCCATGGATTTAATAACTGGCAGAAAAGTATCAAGGCTCCGGGTGGATAAAAGCGGAATAACTGCTGAATGGGTAAAATATTCGTTGACGGGAGTGTCGGCAAAAAGGCGCCAGAGTGGAATCTGCCTGCTCGTTGCAAACAGATCAAGACAGGCAAGTTCCACAGCACACCAGGCAGATGGATTCTGCTGAACCAGGGGTTGCATGGAGACAGAATCAAGAAGCTGATTTAAGCCGAAACTATCATCCCACTCTCTATTAGTGAGTTGTCTGCCTATTTTAATGGCAGCATCAACACATCCCGGCAATGATTCTTCTGTAACATACTGCCGGGGAGTGCCCTCACCAAGGCCTGTAAATCCATTATCAGATTCAGCGATGACTAAAATTGCCTCGCTTTGCTGCATATTTGCGAGATTATGAGTAATTGCCAGCGAAAGCGGTATCTTCAGCCGGTACACCCTGAGGTTGATAATTTTCATTCATTCTTCCATTTTCAATAAAGGGGGCAAGCTCAACAGCAGCGTCTTTCCACTGGTACCACTGATAGGGCTCTGCAAGTATCTGCTCTTCAAGACAATCCCAGGCTTTTTTCGCAAGTGATACCTTCTCACTACCATTTGCCAAAGAAGTAATCGACAGTACATAACCACCATTTCGCCGCTTCATCAACCCCAACATTGCCGGAACCTTGGCTTTACGATAAAAGAGATCAAGGGTTTTGTCCCGCGAGACACGGTTACCAAAGACAGATACTTTTTCACTCTTGTGACGTATCCACTTGGAAAACTCATCGCATTCAGTAATAAGGAGTCGTCCCTGTTTGATAGCATCCAGAGCCTTGAAAACCACTTTATTCTGCTCAGCATCAATCAGTATAATATCCAATTCCGCTGCCCTTTTCATAAGCTGTCTACGCAATGCCTCAGTTTTAAATTTTACAATCATGGCAATTTTATAGCCGCTGAGTGAAAGAGCTAGGGGAAGATACTCAACCGCTCCAAAATGTCCGGTAACAAGGATCCCCCCTTTGCCCTGCTTGGCAGCCTGATCCAGAACATGCCTGTTTTCTACCGTGAGTCTCTTACCAAGAAAATTCTGCATTTGAGCAAAATTTCGATGTCCCATTAATAATTTTTCAAGATAGTGCTCAAAGATGCCACCAAAGGCTTGTAGTACGTTTCTACAGAAATGTACAAAGGTCAGCCTGTGCCGCAATATAAAATTCAGAGAAGAAAAAATCTTCACCCTATCTTTTCCCTGCAGAACAAAATAAAAAACACCAAGTAAATAAAGATATAATCTTAGAATTGAGAGTGGACTGGTACGAGTTATCCAGACGTTAAGTGGAAGTTGAAAAAATTGACTGAGTCCGATACTTGGAAAGTGGGATGCCATTTTCACGAGATATTCTCCTATACTGAATAATTAATAAATAGGCTACTTCAGCGCTATTTGTTGACTTAATTAACGTGTACTTTATAGTAATATGTAGCGCTATAGCCGATTTGTGTAATTTTTTTGCTTTTCTGTCTGCTCAGCAGACTATTGTAAAAATCAACTGTTCACGCATTAATTTATTGTTTCACAAAACACACAAAAATACAAAGAGATACACATACTTCTCTATTTACAGAATGTTAGAAACAGTACAGCCTTAAACAATTATTTCAGTACGTTGGAAATCATTTCAAAATTGGAGTTTATACCCTGGTACTTATACTGGCTTACCGTTCATTACCGGTATTAGGGTGCTTATCTATTGTTTTCCTTCACTTAAAATGATTTCTAAGGTACTAAAAAAAGTCCCGGCTTTTTTCCCGTTTACCGAGATCGTACACTTAGTATTGTAGACGCCTTAATATTGATTTCAATTATTATTTTCCGATGAACATACCGATATTACATACACCTTCCTCGGAATGTCAGACCAATTCCATTAGTCCTTCTCCATTTCCCCAAGAGCAACATCACGTTAATTGTATGAATTCTCTGGCTGTTATTGAGTATGTGAAAGAGCGGGCACCAGAGATGCTTCCCATGCTGTATGAACAACTCATGCCGGAAATGAAGGGGGTGCAAGACCCTGAAGCTTTTTTGTCAGATCCAAATAACTGGCTTCCCTCCAGTCTCATGATCAAACTTTTTACCAATGCAAAAAACATATTAAATGATGTAGATGCCGCCTATCATATTGGCTTTAATTCTGTCCTGAAACGCAGATATAGATACATTCAAAAGATTTTCATTTACAGCCTAGGCAATCCAGGTCATGTCATAAAAAAACTGCAGAAAATAAATGACCATTTCAACAGGACAAAGACCGTTGAGATTGTCAATCTCACTAAAACTTCATCAATAATCAGGCTACATTGGAACAAGGATATCCCGCTGAACAGAGATTTTTGTTTTTATAACAAAGGAATTTACCAAGCTATCCCCACTATTTGGGAATGCCCACCAGCCGAGCTGATTGAAACCAAAAACTATTTTGATGGTGACGATTACTGCGAATACCACCTAAAATGGCAACCTCCAAGCCGAATAAAATCTTTTTTATTCAAAGTACTTACGCCAGGAAAGGTCATCCGGGAAACCATCAGCGAGCTTGAACGTGACAAGGTGCTGTTAAAGGAAAAATATCAAAATATAAACACCTTAAACAGACGTCTGGAAAGAAAAGTAGCAGAAATGACCACTCTTCAGGAATCGAGTTCGGCCATTTTATCCACCTTGAAACTGGACGATCTTCTGGATGTCATCGTCTCAAAATTGGTGGACGTTGCCGATCTGGATAGGGCCGGTATCTTTCTGGCAAACAAAGATAATTCGAGCCTGGCCCTTATTCATGCCGTTGGAATCGATAAAAAGCTTATTGCTCAGTTTAAAGGCTATGAAATTCCATTGAATAAAATGGATAACATCATTGCCAGAAGTGCCCACAGTAAAGATCCGGTTTTTGTCGAAAATGTTAATGCTCTATCACTGAATCCCGAAAATCAATTATTAAAAACCCTTCACCCTAAAGCCTTTATTTTGGTTCCCCTGAATGTACGGGGAGAAATAATCGGAATTATGGTGGGAGACAATAGCAAAAACCAGGATTTTGTTCATAACACGGATAAAAATTTCCTAAAGGGCTTTGCCAACCATATTGCTATGGCCCTTGACAATGCAAACCTATATAAACAGTTACGAAAATCGGAAGAGCGTTACAGAGAAATTGTTGAAAATGTTAATGAAGGAATATGGGTACTCAACAAAGAAGGAAATATACAATTTGCCAACAAACGGCTGATTGATATGCTTGGGTATGGCGAACTGACAGGTATGAATATTTCCCGGTTGGTGAAAAAAGATGATAAAGATCTTCTGCTGAAAAGTATCGAAGACAATTTAAAAGGAAAAGCATCAAAAAGAGAGGTGCAGTTAGAAGATGCCTCCGGGGAGGACAAAACAGTACTCTTAAGTAGCGTTCCCATTAAGCACGAAGATTCCTTTTCAGGGTGCCTGGCTATTGTGACGGATCTGACGGATAAAAAAAATATGGAGAAAAAGCTGCTGCAGACGCAAAAGCTAGAATCCGTCGGGACAATGGCGGGTGGAATTGCCCATGACTTCAACAATATACTGACAGGGATTCTTGGCTATACAGCCATGCTCCAGATAGGGCTGTCTGACAACCCAAAACTGCAAGACTATACCACTATTATAGAAAAATCATCCCTCAGAGCAGCTGATCTTGTGAAGAAAATGCTTGCCTTCAGCCGACAGAGTAAACCCTCGATAAACGCATCTACATCGCTTAACACAATCATTGCCGACTCCCTCTCTCTTGTCCAAGGTTCATTGCCGAAATCAATCCAGGTAGAACTCAATCAAGCAAACGACCTTCCCCTGATTAAAGGTGATTCAACAGAATTACAGCAGATTATTCTCAACCTGTGTCTCAACGCACGTGATGCAATGCCCAGTGGTGGTACCATAACCATTTCCACAAACTTAATACCGAAAAAAGAAACAAAACAACTTCAATCAGAGTTGACAATTAACGCAGGCGAATATGTCCTGCTTACAGTGGTGGATACAGGAACAGGTATGACTGAGGAGGTACGGGAAAGAATGTTTGACCCCTTTTATACCACCAAGGAAATTGGCAAGGGTTCTGGGCTTGGCCTGGCAATGGTCTATGGAATCATGCAGGGCATCGGCGGTGCTATCCATGTGGAGAGCAAGCACGGTGAGGGAACGATTTTCAAACTCTTTTTTCCCGTTGCCCCGGAAGAAAAAACTTATTGATGAGTTTCCCGGAACAATGGTTAATCCTTCTTCTAAAAAACAGACCCCATAGGTCATAGCTTTATTAGAAGAAGGATTACACTAATCAAACTTCCTTAATTCCTTCCAGTTTCCATTCCTGTGTACCAAGAGGACGAGCCCAGCTCCACTCTTCAGCAAATTTCACAGGCTCTGTCATACTTCCCGAAATCAAGTCTCCGCTCTTGTCATTTACAGTATAGTCAAGCAGATTGGCAGTGAAAAGAACTGTGACAAAATCCTCCCCGCTTTCAGACCCGGCAGCCACCATTTTAACATTACGGATGGAGATATTCTCAAGTTTATTAATCTCTCCCTTGGCTTCCATCTCGGCAAACTGCTTTTCATATTCTGAGGCAAGCTGCTCCCCTAAAAGATGGCCATAAGAAGAAAGATCGCGTCGCATCCACCCCGCCTGAACTTTGAAAAACACATCTGAAGCCACTTCCATAAAGTAATCCACATCAAAATCAGGATCAGCAATACGGAGAAGATCCAGCCCTTCTTCCAAGGTGGACTGTACCGGCTCGGATGGTGGAGGTGGTGGAGGTGGAGTAAATCCGGAAGGAGCAGCAGAACTATTCCCACCCAAAGTATTATCCCGAAGAGGAGGTTGATACCCGGTTGGCGCCGCTCCCGGAGGACCAGACTTCTTAAATCGTTTATACAAAAAATATCCTGCCACGCCAAGCAGAAGTATGGGAAGTATACCCATACCCGAGCCCCCCATTCCAAACATACTGCCAAGCAGCATCCCACCCAAGGCACCACCGAGCAGACCACCCATCATGCCACGGCCAAAGCCTGATTTCTGTTGTCCGGCCTGGGGCTGTTTCTTTTGAGTTACGGGCGCTTTTCTTGTGGGTGTAGAACGAAAAGATCGTCCACCGCCTCTGGAACGGGCATCGGCATAATCTGCCATGATACCTGCCTCAACAAAACAGAGAGTAAAAAAGACAAGAAAAAAAGGAGTTAATTTCCTCATAAAAATAAGCATATTTTGCCTCCACATAAATTGAACATCCAAAACAATTACGATCCTGGTAAATCTAACAGCACTCCTTACTTTTGTCATCCCTTTTACCATTAATGTTAGCGCTGTGATTGCTCAGTAAAGTATGCTACCGTTGGAAAATGAAAGCTCATAAATTAAAAGAAAGCATCTATTAGCTAATGCTCCTGATCTTCCCACCACTTGCCAAAGCCTGTGAGCCACCAGCAGGAATCGCACGCCTCGCAGGATTCTTACGCGGCAACAATCAAAAATGCACCCTCTGGGATGCTAACCTGGATGGACAACTTTATTTACTGGAGCAGAAGCAATCTCCTGTGGATACCTGGAGTAAAAGGGCCTGGAAAAACATTCAAGCCAACACTCAGGCACTGAGAAGCCGGAAACTGTATACCAACAATGACCGCTATCAGAGAGCAGCAAGAGATGTGAACCGGGCGCTGGCTCAAAGTTGTATTACAACTGATATTAATATCAGTCTTGCTGATTATCAGGATACAAAACTCTCCCCACACAAAAGTAGTGATCTTCTCCAGGCAGCAGACGAATACGCCAGCAACATCTTTTGTCCATTTTTCCAACAACAGTTAACAAAACTTCTATCCCTACAAAATGACCCATGGATTGGGATTTCCCTCAACTATCTCAGCCAGGCGATTCCCGTCTTTGTCCTTGCGGGGCTAATAAAAAAAGAATATCCATCATTTAAAATTGTTGCTGGTGGAGGGCTAGTCACATCATGGCTGCGAAGCCCTGCATGGATAAATCCATTCTCAGAACTTTTTGAACATTTAGTCGCAGGGCCAGGTGAAACGCCACTCTTGAAAATCCTTGGCGATAAAACAGCTCACAGCCACCAGGCACCGGATTTCACGGACTTACCTCTGGATAAATATCTAGCGCCCGGACTGATCCTACCCTATAGTGCATCTACCGGTTGTTACTGGAATCGCTGTTCCTTTTGTCCCGAAAAGGCAGAAGGCAACCCATACATAAAACTCTCCTCTGAGCAGATAATGGAAGACCTCCATATGCTGACTGATGAGTACCAGCCTCGCTTGATTCACTTTCTCGACAATGCCGTGGCACCATCCCTTATGAAACGTCTGATCCGGGAACCCGTTGGAACCGAATGGTATGGCTTTGCCAGGATCAGCCAGGAACTCAGAAGCCTATTTTTTTGTAAAGACCTGAGAAAATCCGGTTGTGTTATGTTAAAAATTGGTATTGAATCAGGTTCCCAAAATGTGCTTGATGCCATGGATAAAGGGATTCATCTGCAATTAGTAGAAGAATCTTTGACTGCACTCAAACAGGCTGGGATTGCAACATACGTATACCTCCTTTTCGGCACTCCCGCAGAATCCATTGTCGAAGCAAGACAAACCCTTGATTTTACCGTCCGCAATGCAGCTGCGATCACCTTTCTGAATCTGGCAGTGTTCAACCTTCCACGGCACAGTGCAGAAAGCCACACACTGGAACTCCGGGATTTTTCAACCGCGGACTTAGGCCTCTATTCCGATTTCCAACACCCTTTAGGATGGAATCGAAAAGAAGTTCGCAATTTTCTGGCAACTGAATTTAAAGCACATCCGGTAATTCGTCCTATCCTGCAGCGGGATCCGCCCTTCTTCACATCCAACCATGCGCCACTCATGTTACATGAGTGAAAACAGCACAAGGAAAACAGAAACTATGAGTAAAAAGACAGTGGTGGTCATTGGTGGTGGCGCTTCCGGCCTCATGGCAGCAGGACAGGCAGCCTTATGTGGTGCACAAGTGATTCTTCTGGAAAAGATGAAACGTCCGGGACGGAAAATATGCATCACCGGCAAAGGACGCTGCAACCTGACAAATAATGCAAGGCTTGAAGACTTCATAGATCATTTCGGCAAAAACGGACGTTTTTTACGACAAGTCTTTTCCCATTTTTTTGCCCCTGAGCTGGTCACTTTCTTCGAAAAAAACGGATTAAAAGTTACACTTGAACGGGGCGGCAGATACTTCCCGACAAGTGGAAAAGCTCCCGATATTCTGAAAGTTTTTCTTTCCTGGCTGTCTGCCTTACAAGTGGTAATCCGTGACAACAGCCCGGTGAAGAGTTTGATTATCCATGACAATAAGCTACAGGGAGTGGTCACCAGGCAGGGCAAAATTGCCTGTGATGCAGTAATCCTGGCCACAGGAGGAGCTTCCTACCCTGCCACTGGTTCCACTGGTGATGGGTACCAATTGGCCAAACACGCAGGCCACACTATTATCCCTATCCGCCCAGCCCTTGTTCCCCTTGAAATCGCAGGTGGTATTCACCCGGAACTTGCTGGCCTGGAGCTTCGCAACGTGGAAGTGCGGCTCTTTATAAATGGAAAACAAAAACGAAAACTCTTTGGAGAAATACATTTTCTCAAATATGGCGTAAGCGGTCCGATTATCCTTACTCTCAGTGGCGATGCTGTAGATGGACTTCGTGAAGGAAAGAAAGTTGCTCTGGCGCTCGATCTCAAACCAGCTCTTAGCCTGCAAAAACTTGAAGCACGACTGATTCGGGACTTTGAGAAACGATACAGGGAAATATTTGCCGAAATCTTACGCGGTTTACTGCCGGCTCAACTTGTCCCACTCTGTCTGCAACAGACAGAGATACCGGCCGATCGTCCAGGCGGCGAAATCTCAAAAAAAGAACGTAAAAAACTGCTGCAATGGCTGAAAGATTCACGTCTGGAAGTAAGTGGACATCGCTCTTTTAGCGAAGCCATTGTCACTGCCGGGGGAGTGAATCTCAAAGAAGTTGATCCAAGAAGCATGGAATCAAAAATCGTTCAGGGACTCTTTCTTGCCGGGGAGATTTTGGATCTAAACGGGAATACCGGCGGCTATAATCTGCAGGCTGCGTTTTCTACCGGTTGGCTGGCAGGATGTTCTGCTGGAAAAAAATGAACATCGAACGCTCAACACTCAACAATGAACAGCGAATGAGGAAGCGAACGATGTTTGAAGTTAAAAGCGCTGATTATGCGATTGCGACCAACTCCAGATCAAAAGTAAGGTCTTTACCAGCAAGTGGCGGATTTGCATCCAGAATAATAAATTCGTCCGTGAGATCAATAACCTCCACCATCATTGCCTCCCCGTTAGGACCACCTACCTGAAGCTTCTGCCCGATCTCAGGTTTTAAATCTGGTGGTATCTGTTCCTTGGGTATCTGCATTACCATTTCCGCATTGTGGACGCCATAAGCCTGCTCCATTGGAATATTCACGGTCTTTTTTTCACCCACTTCCATGCCAGTAAGGGCTGCTTCAAATCCGGGAATAACCTTTCCTGTTCCAAGAGTTACATCAAGTGGATCTTTTCCTTCAGATGAGTCAAATATTGTCCCATCTTCCAGATATCCCTTATAATTCACTTGTACTTTGTCACCTTTTTTTGCCTGTTCCATAAAAATATCCTCTATTTTTTTTTATTATCTTTATACAATCTTTTTTCAAAAGCTAACCCGGTGCAACCGAAAACAGTTAAGTTCACTGGACTCTTTTCAGTACCCCCTTGGGGGCATAGCCGTCAAGCTAAGAGATTTGCCTTGTCTGCAAATAGTTTTTAACTAAATGAAGTGATGGCACAAAATGACGAATTCAAAACATTAATAATTAACCGTTATCAATTGATCATTGATTATTAATAAAAGTATTATTTTGCAATTTGTTGAAATAACGGCACAAATAATTAATAATCAATTGTTAACGACTAATGACTAACGCTTAGCTTGACGGCTCCCCCCTTGGGGGGTGAAAGTACCTTAGCAGATTGTTTTCTTTGAAAAAAAACGAAAAGAACAATCTGTAAAGAACTAAACACCCTAGCATATCTCATTTAGAAATGATAGAAGGTAGCTGTAACCTTTTTCCGGATCGCTTTGCAGATATCAGTAACAGAACAATCAGTGCAATCAAACACCAGATCAGCATATTGTACATACAGAGGTTGACGTTCTGCAAATACTTGATCAAAACTCTGATTGCCTGTTTTCACAAAGCCGCGAGAACTGAAATCTCCAACACGCTGCTTCAAAAGCGGCAGAGCCACATCGAGATACACCAGGACACTTGATTCTTTCAGGTGTTTGATACCAGCCTCGCTGTAAATGGCACTGCCACCGGTTGCAATAACATGATTATGATACGCCAGGGACAAAAGCATTTTCTCTTCTACATTTCGAAAGCCCTGAGCCCCCAAATCGTTTAGTAAGTTCTGTAAGGGAGTCTTCCGGTCTTCCTCTATCAAGGTATCGACATCAACAAAGCCAAGATTGGACATGTGGGCAAGCTCTTTTCCAACAGTACTTTTTCCGGCACCGGCCATACCAATCAGGACAATGTTGCTTTTTTTATTATTTTTTTTTGTCGTATTCATAAGAAAGATTCAATTTTCAGCGGAACAAAGAGCCCATGTTTCATATTTCAAACAGTGTAAGTATTCAGGCCCAGGAAATCGAGCTTAAATTTATCCGTGCCCAGGGAGCAGGTGGACAGAATGTCAACAAAGTCGCTTCGGCTGTACATCTGCGCTTTGACATTCGCGCCTCTTCTCTGCCGGAAATTATTAAAAATAGACTTTTAGCACTCCAAGATCATAGGATAAGTAAAGATGGGATTCTTGTTCTCAAGGCGCAGCAATACCGAAGTCAGGAAAAGAATAAGGAAGACGCCCTGCAACGCTTGAAAGAAATTATTATCCAAACCACTCAGCAACGCAAAAAACGTCGTCCTACGCGCCCTGGAAAAACCGCAAGAAAAAAACGGCTTGAAGGAAAAAAACAACGCGGACAGTTGAAAACCGCTCGTAAAAAAGTCCGTTATTAAATATGCAACTCCTGCTGAAACTATAACCATTTAAATAAAAAGGAAAAAGTATGTTTAAAAGCAATGAATATTTCGACGGCAAAGTAAAATCAATTGCCTTTAGCAGTGAAAATAAACCTGCCACAATTGGCGTCATGGCCGTTGGCGAGTATGAATTTGGAACTGATTCCATTGAAATCATGACTGTTGTTTCCGGCAGTATGGACATAAAACTGCCAGACAGCAATGATTGGAAAACCTTTCAGGCTGGAGAAAGTTTTGAGGTGGCAAAAGGAGTAAAATTTGGTGTGCGCATAGAGACAGAAACGAGTTATCTCTGTCTCTACAAATAAAATCGGATAACGTCGCTAAAAAAAGATTGCATCCCTTTTGCGATTTTGGTAAATAGTTTCCTCTACTGTTAAAAAATTTCCTTGATCACCGCACAACACAGGAAGAAATGAAGTTCTCAGAAACTTCATTTCTTCCTGTTTTACATATATTTTTCATATATTCTGCCTGCTTTCCCCAAAATGGATAGCAGGCTTTTTTTATTGGTACTCTCCATGCTCACCCACAGTTTTATCCACCTTCCTGGAATTGGCACAAAGACCGAAGAAAAACTCTGGCAGGCAGGGATCCATCGCTGGTCCCAATGGCAGGATAATCCACCGGTAAAACTGCCGAACAGTTCTCTTCCAGAACTTTCAAGGCTGCTGCACTCTTCCGCAGAGAACCTGGCCAAAGGCCCTGACTTCTATAGCCGGCGATTACCTGCCAATGAGCAATGGCGTCTTTTCTCTCATTTTCGGGATAACACAGCTTATCTAGATATTGAGACCACAGGCCTTGGACAAAATTCGGAAATCACCACCATTGCTCTATATGATGGCCATGAGGTACATTGTTATGTGAACGGCCAAAACCTCGATGACTTTGAAAATGATATCTGGAAATATGAAATACTTGTTACCTATAATGGTAAATCTTTCGACATCCCCTTTCTCGAACGCT
>JAOZQU010000302.1 GCA_029932055.1 Desulfocapsa sp. | reverse complement strand
ATTTTAACGTTCTCGTTGTATGAATCATGACACTGAAATAAGACAAAAATTGTATTTCCCAAAGGTGCTTTCCGACCTCCTTCTACTCAATTTTTATTCATTGTTGCCCAATCCTCCATTTATCGTGTAAAATGGTAGTTGTTGTTTGTTCTAAGATAATTCACTTAACTATCAATCATTTCCTTGCACACTACTCATCGTTACAACCCCTACACCAGAAAACGTTAACATTGCGATATCTATAGTTAACCGTAGTCCATGTCGCGCTTATATTATTTCA
Organism: Desulfocapsa sp.; assembly: GCA_029932055.1. Classification (GTDB taxonomy): domain Bacteria; phylum Desulfobacterota; class Desulfobulbia; order Desulfobulbales; family Desulfocapsaceae; genus Desulfocapsa. The sequence continues at coordinate 3,393 of JAOZQU010000302.1, read as the reverse complement.
CCCTATTCCGCAAATAGTAATAAGAAGATTGTTCCAGAATTGCCTGAGTTTTGCCCTTATTGTAGTGATGACTCATGTAAAATAGTCTTAGATCACCTGCGTGAACGGAAAACTGGCCCCTGCCTATCCTTGTATGTCATGCGCTGCAAAACGCATAAAATTGGATTTACACTTTATCCGTATGGATATTACCCATATAGCCGCCATACTTTGGCACCGGTGGATATGGAAGGAAATCTGTTGACGAAATCATACGATAAGACGACCGCCTTGTTTGTCGGTACACTCTTTGAAGCCGCAACTGATGCGGCGGAGGGAATAACATGGGATAAAGAAAGCACTGAAGGAAGCTTTAAGCTACGATTTATCAGTCAAATACGACATATGCAGCGTACCACTATCCTACTTGGCATTGCTCCTGAGACCAGAACTTCTTTGCGTGAAGAAATAGCGCAGATTTTAACTGTTAGTGGACAGGCCATAATCGACACAAGCATTCAAATCGTGCAATCTTCATATGATTATCAATGCTATGGAAACAAAATCTGCAACCTATTGCAACAAATCCCGTCAAGGACTTTGTTTGAACGTCTTGCAGAGGCCGGAGCCAGTGCTGGACTGTGGAAGGAACCTCTGTTCGTAACCAACAAGATGCTTCAATTGTCATCGTTCCACAGGGTGAGAATGCGTGGTTCTCCATACAAAAAAGGGGATCATTGAATTCCACAACTTAGTTCCGTGCCGTACCGGCCACCTTTTGCTAGAGTCCACTGAATTCCAATCAACCACTCTAAAAAAGGAAACAAAGTATGAGAAAAACAAATCACCCCAAAGAACAACCACCGGAAGACGCATTATTTCGCTATCAGGTACTTTCCCAGGTACTCGTCCGCAAACATCAGGGACTGACAAACCCGGATGCTATCGAAGCGGTGGCAAACAGCTTCCACGTTACACCTGCCGGACAAACACGAACAGTCAGTAAGAGAAGTATCTACCGTTGGATGGCCGATTATAAGGAAAATGACTTCGCAGGTCTGTTACCAGCACCCAGAAAACAGATAGAACCTTCTGCTTTATCTCTGGAGTTACTCGAGTTCTTTAAAGAACAAAAAGAAGCTGATCCTCGTGCATCTATTCCTGAACTAATTAGACGAGCTAAGGCACTGTGTCTTGTGCCGCAAGATAAAGACATCGATAGAACAACGGTATGGAGAAACCTCATTCGCATGGAAGTTTCCACCAAGCGTTGTAAACAGATTAAACAACAAACAAAAAAACGCTTCGCTTATCCGCATAGAATGGACATGATTCTTTGTGATGGGAAACATTTCCGGGCTGGTATCACAAGAAAACGTCGAGTTGCCCTGTTTTACCTGGACGATGCCACCAGGATGATCCTCGGTGTAAAAGTCGGCACAGCAGAAAGTGCTCAGTCGTTTCTACAAGGACTCTATAAGGTCATCAGTACCTACGGTAAAATGAGTGCTATCTTTCTCGATAACGGCCCCGGATTCATAGCAAGTGACAGCACCGATGTTTTACGAAAACTCGGTATTCTTTTTATTCATGGTACTGTGGCATATCCAGAAGGTCACGGTAAAATTGAACGGTTTAATCAAACCGCTCAGGAGCAAATCCTTCGTTTGCTGGATAAAAACCCAGAAGTGGATCCGAGTTGTTCCGCCCTTGATCTACGCATTAGTCACTATCTTAGCAATCAGTATATACACACTCTTCACGAAGGACTCAATAAAGAAACACCCTGGTCACGCTTTCATAACGACAAAAGAGCCTTACGCTTTTTTGAAAATCAACACAAAATCAGAGAGGCTTTTATCCTTCATGAAACAAGACGGGTTTCCCCGGATAATGTTATCCCATTCAAGTCCACTGATTATGAAATCCCACCAGGTCATGCTGGTGAAGTAATCACTATAAGACGGAATGTACTTGATGGACGGTTATCTATTCTGCATCACGAGCAAATTGTAACACTTTCACCAGTTGATCTCCATGTTAATGCCAGAGAAAAGAGAGCACGCGATAAAAAAGCAGAAGAACAGAAACAATTACCCAAAAGCAGTGCTCAAATATCCTTTGATAAACAGGTGAAACCGATAATCGATCACGATGGCGGTTTCAGCGCTCAAACAAAGGAGAACCAGTTATGAGCAAAATGAATGATTTTATCAGTCGCTTTAATTTTCATACCACCCCGTTCACCTGTGAAATCGGGGTTCGGGAACATTTCGTTCATGATATCTATCAGGAACCACTTGAACAGCTCCTTGATGTTATCGACAAAAGAATGTCAGCAGCACTCATCGCCCCTGCTGGTACCGGAAAAACCGCAATACTTCGTTCCATCAACCATAAATTACCACAAACCCGATATCAAGTGCACTATATTAAAGTGACGGATCTCTCTAAACGAGATTTCTGCAGAGAAATTGCCTTGGCCGTGGGCGCAGAACCCGCAGGAACATATCCCTCTCTGGTACGACGCCTACAAGAACGATTCACCAATGCTATGGATATTGATGGCACCAGAATTCTACTCATGATTGACGAAGCTCATGATATTCGCCCTGATGTGCTTGGATTACTCCGCATTCTCACCAACTTTAATATGGATAATCGGCTGGTAGTCTCCATTGTACTCGCAGGTCAAGCTCCGTTGAAAAAGATGTTACAACATCCAAAACTCGAAGACGTAGCACACCGGTTGGCACTTTGTGCATCCCTACGGTTATTATCACGCAAAGAATCTGTCCTTTATATTAAACATCGATGTCGTGTAGCTGGCGCAGATACATGTCCCTTTGACACCAGTGCCCGGGAAGCAATTTATGAAATCGGCAGAGGGAACCTCCGGGCAACGGATCATCTTGCTTTAAAATCACTTGAAATCGCCCACAAGCAGGAATGTGATGTGGTTGATTCGGGTCATATTACTGAAGCCAGAGGGATATTATGGGTGTAGAACAACAGTTACCTGTCTGCAAGGCAAAGGATCTCATGGTCAGATCCATACAGCAGGCGTGGCTTATTGAATCACTTTGGGGTGATGCTGCTGTTGGTATTATCGGCGGTGCTCCCAAATGCTGTAAATCATGGCTTGGTCTTGACATGGCTGTTAGTGTTGCTTCAAAGACTCCATGTCTTGGCAGGTTCCAGGTACCAGAACAGGGGAAAGTGCTTATCTTTCTGGCCGAAGACGCTGCTCATAATGTACGAGCCCGTATTGAATCCATTTGCACTCATCGCAGTCTTGATATAGATGAACTTGATCTGTATGTCATCACAGCCGCTACCATGCGGCTTGACCTGGAATCCGACCAGCAAATGTTAACCAAAACACTTGATAGCCTACGCCCCAAACTCCTTATT
>JAOZQU010000301.1 GCA_029932055.1 Desulfocapsa sp. | reverse complement strand
TCATCAGCCATGCCGATTTGACGAAAAAACCTGCTGATCACCGGATTCTTAGGAAAAGGAGTAAAGGTATCTGGATTGAGCACACCAAACCCATGTGGCTTGTTCTGAATGCAACTGATAAGTTTTCGCTACTACCGATCAGTTTTTTAGCACATCAATATCCATCATCACTTTGTAACATATTGCTTAGTTTTTACTCCCCCTAATTGATCAGTATGGTATCCCCTTCCGATCAAAATAGAATTTAAAAACATCCTCGGCAAATACCGATTTATTGCCCCTGCAATTGTCGGCAATAGCCTCAACAATATCTTCAGGGAGATAAAATGGGCATTGGATTTTTTTTACCCTACTTTTGGGGCGACCTCTGCCACGTTTTGTTTTCTTTGAAGTGCTGTTGGTTTCCTCAATTGTCGCCTTGCCCTTTGAAATAACAGCATCAAGGCTACCAATATCGGAAGAGGTTTTCTTTTTTGTTTTCATTATTATTTAATATCGTTTAATAGCTTTGCTAGAGACCTTATTTCCAATGCGGCCTTACCGGTAGACTCATATTCTGTGACACCTTGTTCGGTACTGATAGAGGTTTTGTACGCTACTCTATCGTGAAGCTGTACAGGCAACAAAGGCAAATCTTCTTTATATTCTGCCAGCGCTTCCACGGCTTCAGCGGAGACTTTGGTGTTGGGGCGAACCTTGTTTAATAAGATCCTTCCTTTCATGTCGTTAAATGGCTGGATCTCTTTAAACACAGCTATGGCATCTTCAGCTGCCCAGACATCAAACTGTGATGGCAGGACAGGTAAGAGCAAGAGGTTGCAAGCCGCTACTGCCGATCTAAAAATTGCATTATCCCGGCCACCAGCATCAACAATTATATAGTCAAACGCATCCGTAAATCCCTGTATGTCTTTGTGGAGCTTATCACTCACCAATGCGACAGACTTGATATCATCTTTTTCTCTTTCTGCACGAAATGCAATGGAGGATCCCTGCGGATCGGTATCAATCAGTAGGACTTTTTTGCCAGCTTGAGCAGCTTCCACTGCCAGATTCACAGCGATGGTCGTTTTCCCTACGCCACCTTTGGTGTTTGCTACGGTTATTATCATCAGCTATTTTTTTCAATTAAATATTATTATTTAATAATAAATTGTTTTCAGTTCGTTTCACGTGTTAGTCAATAATACTGACGATACCAAACGATTAACAATCACACAATAAATAGTATTTATTATTTTATATTATTATTTAATAATGGCATATTTAGTTGTGGCAAAAGGATCCAGCTCGGTTGAGGCAGCTGGAATCGGATCTTATTTTCGGTTCTGATTCCATTTCTGGAATTCGGACAACTTCAGTCGATACCTGGCAACATTCCCTTCGTGCAGATGCTGTAAAACATCCATGAGTATTTTGTTGAAGCTGTCCCTGTCATCTTCAGGAACCAGGTCACTTGCAAGTTGTCTGACAATATCCGCTGAGACAGCTTTACATCCACGGACAATATTTTGAACACCATCAATCAATTGTTCTCGATATATGATACGCATCGGATCAGGAGTTGCCATGGTTTGGGTAATCGCCAGATATCTCTGACAAGAACGTTCATACGCCCAGACAAAGACATCACGCAGCAGGTCAATTTGATTGAATTCATATACGCCAAGGGTGCCATCTATATAGGCCTGCTCAGGCACATCAATAAAAGAAAGCGGGCAAAGGTTGTTGCTGATCAGTGGAATGTTTGCGCCCAACCGGGAAACACGCTTATTCACGTCCTCAAAAGGTTGGAGATAGGGCAACTGCACCATCAGAAAAAAGGACTGTTCAAATGGATCCTGAATTGCTGTAGCTTTTTCAAGCAACAAGCGGAAACACTCCTCCAGCGTTTGAGGCATTACCAGTGGATGAAAACTTGAACCGAAGATATCTACAGGCCTGCGGCGGAGCCTACCCGAAGCATCCTCGTCCGGTAGCAGGTTTTCCGACAGGATGGCGTGCAGGTTGAGGAAGGTAAACATATTAAACCCTACCTGATCAGCTTCTTCCACGAGCATCTCAATTGCAGCCTTGTGATTCAGGATCATCTGGGTTTCCTGTAGATCCTTTCCTTCTGCGGCCTGGCCAAGGGCTATCAGTTTTTCAGTATCAAGTCGGCTGTAGGTGTTCCCCTCCAAGCGGGAAGAAGACCAGGACAAATCTATCAATAAGCGATTTAAGATTTCTCGTGCATAGGTGCCGGCAGGACGCTTCTTAGTTTGCACACCACCTATCTCATGAAGTTGACTGCGCAAAGACTTTGAGAGATAAAAGGTAACTCCGGGCTGGTATTCTTCCAAAAACGACCGATAATATCCCACCGGTTTCCGTTTAGTCAGTGGTTGACAGACAAGATCGTGGATTATTTTTCCTTCCTTTGAGACAGGTATGTAACCGATCGCCTCAAAATTGTTACTTTTTGAGGGGAGGTTTGCCTTATTTCCCGTGACATCGGGCGCAGTTTTGTAGATGCGTGCTATGCTTTCCCCCTCAGGGATGATCCGGTTATCATTCTGGAGTTTTTTCAAACGACGTTGTAAGGTTCGACGGTTGATATGGGGCAGTGAGTGAGCCAAAGACTTTTCAAGCGCCGAAACTCCAATTCCTTCCGGGCGTTCAGCAATAGCCTGTTCAATCAGCTTCAATTCTTTAGACGATACAATACGAGACATAGGGACGTTCTCCGGCAGTAAACAATATGATATGTGACGCGAAGGAATGACACTAATATGTCACGCTTTAGTGTCGCGCGTCAAGTGAAATGCATAAAAAAAAGCCGTCCCCCGAAGGAGACGGCTATGGTTAACGAGTTATGCATTAAATATTCACAGCATTGTTTTCAAAAACTGCCTGCTTCAACTCAGCCATTTTCTCCGTTAAATACCAAAGAGCCTGGTTGAGTTTTACGTTTCGATCCAGTGCTTTTACCGGGCGTGTAGTGGTACGTCTAAGACGTCCATTGCTGCCTCGGGTTCTGCCTTTGAGACCGCCACGCATGATATTTTCCTGAATTTTATGTTGAGTCTTCAATTATGTGGAGTAACTTCGAAAAAGCCTGTATAATCAACAGGCTTTTCTATAGTTACTCCACATATTTTTTTTAGAGACGGCGTAACCATCTTTCCAATTCACTTCCGTCTAATCGAATATGTCCAGCCTTGGGTGCTCCCAATGTTTCTGGAAAAACTTGAGATAAAGCCTGACGCTTGAGATCAAGATCCGCCTTGGCGTAACGCATGGTAGTCTGAAGGCTTGCATGTCCCAGCCACTGACTGATCGTCGCGAAATCCACGCCAGCTTTCAGCAGGTGGATTGCTGTTGAGTGGAGGAAATGGGGAGCTCCCCATTTCCGCCAGACAGAGGCAATCAGTTTAAATGCGCATCCGCAGTCATGGGAGTTGAATAATATCAGATCAACCCGCTCACCATCAAAGGCAAGACCATTTTTGGCAAAACGAATCATATGCCGCTGGTAGCCTTCTCTTTTTGCATTGCGCACACCGCTTTGCTGCGCATGAACGGGAAACCAGCCGCTATCTCGCAGTAAATCGATTGCTGTTAAGGTGGGAACGAAAGAATATCGTTCCGAAACGCCATTGATTGGCTGCAAAGAACCTGCTGCTGGTGCGATATTTACGATTT
>JAOZQU010000089.1 GCA_029932055.1 Desulfocapsa sp. | reverse complement strand
AGTGCCCTTGGGGTGCACAGGCTGGAGAACTATAGTAGTTCCTATGTGAGCCAGCATGACCGTGCAGAGATGGGGTGCTCCTAAACAGTTACCGATAAAAAAAGCCCCTCTGGAACAGACCAGAGGGGCTTAGGGAGGGGGAGAAAAAATGAAGTACATTTTCCATTTAATACTACAACAACTGTGCCAGCCAACACAAGAAAGAAACAACATACTGTTTTAACAGAAACTTTCCAAACAAAGCCAGTTACTTTTTTTTTAAATATCCCAAACAGTGTATTCTTTTTACCCACATTAGTGATAAATTGAGTAATTTCTACTCAACAAAGCATCAGGTTTATGAAATTTCCATAACTTTTCCACCACGGCGGGCATCAGCAGCACCTTCTTCGCCCGGAATCACTGCATGGACACCGCCAAAATAGACACCTTGTGCTTCCCATTCATTCACATTTACCTGTTTCTTTAACAGTTCAATTTCAGTGGCGGAAAATCCTGGTTCGAGCTGCACAAACTCCCCATCCCAATGCAGGCGTGGAGCATTCACTGAATCCTGAATGGAACGTTTAAAATCTATAAGTTGCGTAAGAACCTGACTCACGGCAGTTCTAATCCTCTTTGAGCCACCACTGCCAATAACGAGTTTAACGTCATCATCCTTCATGAGTAACGAGGGTGACATCATGGATCCAACACGCTGGCCAGGTGGACTTGAATGAAATCCTTGCGGATGTAAATCATCCTCTCCCATCATATTATTGAGCATCACTCCGGTACCAGGAGCAAAATAACCAGCCCCCTCACCATTGGAACATGTCATGGCAGCACAATTACCTTTTTTGTCTGCGATGGAAATATGGGTGGTTCCCCTGGAAAAAAGCCTTATGTTTTCTGTACTTTGCTCACAAGCATTACTGCCAAGAAAAGCCTGCAGATCCTGGGCTGTGGAAAAACCACTTTTCCTGATTCGTTCAACCTCCTGCATGAGTCCTGTTGTATGAACAAGATACTCGCCGGATCCAAATTCATAATCAGGAAGACCAGAAAGGGACTGAAGCGAAAGAGAGAGTCCGATCAGGGCACCACCCATGGAAGGTGCGGGAGCAGTATAAAAATCATAGCCCCGAAAGGGCACGGACATGGGACTTCGTTCCTGAACCTGATACGCTGCAAGATCATCACGAGTCAACAAGCCATTTTTGTCCTCCATTTCCTGTCCAATTTTCTTTGCTGTTTCTCCCTTATAAAAATTTTCACCTTTATCAATAGCAACCTCCTCTATAAATGCCGCAAGATCGCCATTGACCAGCTGATCACCCTCCTGAAGATATTTTCCGTTCGGCTCATAAATTGCTGTTCCTTCAGGCAAGAGACTCATAATTGGATAGAGCAGCTTTAAAAAGTAAGCCTGTTTTTTATTTAATCTATGGGTTCTGGCAAGCTCAATGGCAGGCACCAGGACATCGGCCAGATCCATAAATCCGAGACGTTTGTGGATATGAAGCAAACCCTTTAATGTCCCGGGAACTGCAACTGAACCAAGTCCCACATTGAAATCCTGTTTACTTCCTGAAAACTGAACAGTCACCGGGAAAAAATGAGGCTCATGCACAGCATTGTTTGCTCCAAGCCCTGGTGTATCGACAAAAAAATCAAAAAATAAATTCTGTCCCTGAGCTACGGAGTGGCCAAGCAACAACCCGCCACCGCCCAGACTGTTAAGGGCCGGTTCAACAGCACTGGAAGCAAATCCTGCAGCAACCACAGCATCAAAAGCATTACCACCCTCCTGCAGCACTGTTGCTGCCGCCTCACAGACCAGGGAATGCCCTGAGGCAACAATCGATTTATTATATTTATTCATGCCCAAAAATTCTCATGGAGTTGTTTTATTACTTTCTTAAAATCATTATTTTCCGCATAAGCCCGTCTCTGACAATCAGCTCCCGGACCTTCTTTTAATATTCTGTCCAGCATATTCATGTATCGTTCGGAAGCAAAGCGTTGTACCATGGGTTGAACTTTTTGCACAAGGCGTAATACTGCTTCGCGCAAACTCATATTCCCACCTCCCAGGAATCCAAGGGGGTCGAAAAAATTCCCTTCAAGGCCGTAACGAACAGCCTGCCATTTGTTGCACCTGAGAAACTGATGATTACAAACCACTGCAGGCAAGTCTGATTCAGCAAGAGTTGCCACGAAACATTGGATCAGGGCAGTAAGCCCAAGGATATCACCAAATTGTGTAGGCAGATCGCAGGCTCGTATTTCAATGGTTCCAAACCCTGGATGAGGCCTGGCATCCCACCAGAGATCTTTGATCGATTCTATCACTCCGGCATCTTTTAACAACTTGATCTCAGCCAGAAATTTTTCCCAGTTTCCAATTTCCTGGTAAATGCCTGCTAAAGGCAGAGCTTCAAAAAGTTTTGTTCGATAGGACATGAGGCCCGTATCTTCCCCCTGAAAAAAAGGCGATGAGGCGGAAAGAGCCAGGAAAAGTGGAAGATAAGGCTGAATTCTGTCACATACTTTGATTGCAGTATCCCCGTCAATCATTCCAACATGGACATGAAATCCCTGAGAGATAAAACGACGACCGACAATCTGCAATTCCTCCATGATACGTTCATAGCGAATATCATTGGTCAGTAACTGATCCTCAGACCTGGCAAAGGGATGAAGAGACGCGGCATAGAGAAGACAGTTATTGTCTGCAGCGAGTTCTTCCGCCATGGAGCAGGTCTGAAGCAGATCATTTTCCACATCACGAACAGAGGTGCAGATACCTGTACGAATCTCCAGAATGGAACGTATCCATTCATGGGTAAGACGAGGGCGTAAGATAGCCGGGGCAGTTTCCAGGAGAATGGGGGCAAGTGGCGCAAGATTGAGGCTTTCTTTATCAAGTGTCTGGAACTCAAGTTCCACCCCCAATGTATAGGAAGGGCTGGAAACAAAAGTAAGCGAATCTTGCTCTGCTTCTACTGTCATTGAAGCTCCTCTTCTCTTAAGGCTAGCTCAGGCTGCTATCACTGTAAAACTCTTTGTGCCACTTTCGCGTACCAGGCCGCACCAATGGGAAGAACCTCTTTATCGAAATCAAAAGTTGAGCTGTGCGCGTGTCCTGTTTCGTCTGATATTTTTGCCCCGAAACGAACAAGACATCCTGGAATCTTTTGCAGGTAAAAAGAAAAGTCTTCACCGCCAAGACTTGACGGGCCCTGTGAAATGACATTTTTTTCATCAACAACTGCAATGGCAGCGATTTTGGCAACCGCTGCAGAAGATTTAGTATTAATCAGTGCCGGTAAAGCAGGTGGAAACACCAGTTCGGCCTTCACACCATACAGGACACCATTGCCCTCTACTTTTCTCTTTAGTGCAGAGAGCACACAATTTCTTGCATCCGGATCAGTACTGCGGATGGTACCTTCAATAACCGCCTCGCCGGCAACCACATTATGTATTTCGCCGGCTCTGATTTTACCAACAGTAAGCACTGCAGCATGATTAGGATCAACTTCTCTTGCAACGATAGACTGCAACGAAGTAATCAGACCAGCAGCTGCTACAATCGTATCAATACATTCATGTGGTCTTGCCGCGTGACCACTGCTGCCCTGCAATGTAATAATAAAGGGATCTGCATAGGCACAGATAATTCCTTCATCAACTGTTATAATTCCTGTGGAATAATGGGTATCGATGTGTCCCCCAAAAATTGCTGCCAGTCCATCAATGGCGCCGGCTTTAATCATCATATCCGCGCCATTCCCCTTCTCTTCCGCCGGCTGGAAAAGAAGACGCACCCTACCCTGCAAGTTCATCTGCTGCAGTAGAGAGGCAGCGCCAAGCAGCATGGCGACATGACCATCGTGGCCACAGGCATGCATAACACCTGGCTTTGTTGAGGCAAAAGACAACCCAGTCTTCTCCTCTATTGGAAGAGCATCCATATCTGCCCGAAGCCCGACACTCAGTGAACTCTCTGCAGGGCCGATATCTGCAACTACACCGGTACTTGTAATGTTTTCCTGGGATTCAACACCAATTTCACTGAGCTTTGCAGAAATATAGGCTGCTGTATTAATCTCCTGAAAAGACAACTCGGGATTTTGATGGATGGTTTGTCGAATATCTTGCATCCAGGCAATAAGTTCGGGTGCCACACCTGCTGGTTTTGTACTTTGCTTTTCCATGAATCAGGCTATGCGGATAGAACCGACATCTGCGTTATCACTTTCTTCGATTTCTTTATCTTTTATATTTTCAGTTGCTTCCTCTATTTCTGGACAAAGAAAAGCCGGACTGTTACTAACAAGATCTATACTTTGGGGCGGTTCGTTTTCATTTTCAGTCGGTTCTTCACTCTGAACAGACTCTTCCAAATGCGGCCCCCCTTGAGAAAAAGGCTGTTTAAAAACTCCGATCAAGCCATCACTCACTTCTGTAAAGGAGACGAGTTCCCAGCCTGCTTTCCCATAATCATTCAATGAAACCTCAATCTCAGATTCGTCCAGAAAAGCACTTCCAAGTAAGCCTTCTTTTTTCAAACTGAAATGTACTGTTTTGTAGCTCCAGCGCATTATTGCCCTCAACCCGTCATCTTTGCTATATAAAAACTTCTTATTTATCAATCAGGGACGAATAAACTCATCATCTATGAACTGCCCCTCATATACCTTGCCGTTTTTCAGAACCAGTTTACCAAAACCGTTTCTACGTCCCATGTCAAATTCACCGTCATAACGACTGCCATCTGCGGAGACAAGCACTACATCACCATGGGGCATATCATCCTGAAAATGTCCTGTTACTACACTGCCGTCAGCATAGGTGAGTTTTCCTTTCCCTTGAAAGCGCCCCAGATGAAATTCCCCATCGTAATGGCTGCCATCATTAAAATAATAGCTCCCTTTTCCGGAAAAATGATCCTGCTTGAGCTGGCCTGCATAGCGGGAGCCATCAGGATAGCTGAACACTCCTGTTCCTTCTTTCATACCCTGACTAAATTCTCCTTCATAGCGACGGCCATTACTGTACTTATAAATGCCGTTCCCATGAAGTTTTCCATTGCTGATATCCCCTTCATAGATATCACCACTTGCGTATTCGATCACACCGTTTCCATTCATCAATCCCTGATGCATTTCACCACGATAAAACATACCATCCGTAAAAAGGTATTCGATTTTACCGTCCACCGGCTTTTTATCCGATGCATTGCAGACCCGCCCTTGACGATAAATATAACTGTTTTTTTTCAATTTCACTTCAGGGGCCGGCTTGTTAATCTTCTGTGAGGCAGTGACAACAGTCTTCTCGTTTTTTACTTCAGTCAGTTCAGCTACCTCTGTTACCTTCACATCTTCAACCGGCTTCCCATCTTTAAATTCACCCGTAAAAACATTCCCATCAGAGGAGCGCAATTTCCCCTGCCCATTGGCCTTGTCATTACGAAACTCTCCTTTGTAACGTGATTCATCAGCGTAGAAATACTCTCCCACACCATGACGTTGTCCCTTATGGAATTCGCCTTCATAGCGACTTGAATCGGGATAGTAAAGAATACCTTTACCTTCCATTTTCCCATGATCAAACCGGCCAACATATCTGGTCTTGTCCGTATAAGTCAGCTCTCCTTCACCATGTCGGTAATTATCAACAAACTCGCCTTCATACAACCGCCCATCAGCATATTTTAACATGCCATGACCATTATACGCATCTCTTACAAAATCACCTTCATAATAGCTATGATCACTGCCTTCCCATACTCCGTGTCCCAGGCGTTCTCCACCATAGAATTCACCGGTATACTTGCTGCCATCATCATAGGTTCTAACGCCAACTCCTGCCGGCTGACCATTATGAAACTCTCCTTCAAACCATGTTCCATCCGGATAAATCAGTTTTCCCTGGCCCTCCAGCAGATTACTCCTGAAATCCCCCTCATAATGACGGCCATCAGGATAATCAAGAGTGCCTGTCCCATGATAATGACCAAGAAGAAAATCACCTTTGTAACTGGTTCCATCCTTTTGGCTTAAAACACCCTGGCCATTAATTACATTATCATGAAAATCACCTTCATATCTTCTTCCATCCGGACTTGTCAAAACACCCTTTCCATGAAAACGACCTTCTTCAAACTCTCCTTTGTACGTAATTCCATTGGCATACGTAAGAACCCCTTTTCCATGAATCGCTCCACTTTTGAATTCACCGGTATAACGTCTGCCGTCTTCATGAACCAGTATACCAGTTCCGTCCTTACAGTCTCCCTGCAGACATTGACCAAAGGCGATGGTGCTGTAAAAAAAAACTGCACAGAACAGTATTGCAATTAAATTGATTTTTTCTTTCCTCTGCATTCTTCTTGGCTCCATCAGGAATATGCCTTTTTCACTTCTTCAGCAATGATCTTAATTCCCTTTGCGACCTGCTCTTCATCCTGGGAATAGGTCACTCTGATACATTCATTTTGGTGTTGCCAGGCATGTTTCAGACCGGGGAAGAAAAAATGCCCTGACACGACCAGTACGTTTCTTGCCTTTAATCGCTCATACAGCTCATGACTTGTTATGGGCAGATCTTCAAACCAGAGCCACAAAAACATTGCTCCTTCAGGTTTATGTATTTTATAGGGAGTTCCTTTCAATTCTTTATGGAAATGGATCACAGCCTTTTCCATTTTCTGCTGATAAAAAGGTTTGATAATATCCCTGGAGATTTTCAAAACCTCTCCACTTGCTACCATCTCATGGGCAAGCATGGCCCCAAAGCTTCCGGTTGCAAGATTCATGATTGCATTCATACCGGATACTGCTTTGATAATCTCTCTTCGGGCAACAATAATTCCTGTCCTTGCAGCAGGAAGTCCTAATTTAGAAAGTGAAAGGCAAACAATAATGTTTTCGTTCCAGACAGGCTTGGCTTTAGTATAGATAATCCCTGGAAAGGGCACGCCATAGGCGTTATCAAGAATCAGAGGAACATCATGTTTTTTGGCAAGTTCATCAAGTTTTGCAATCTCCTCATCGGTAAGCACATTTCCCGTGGGATTTGTTGGCCGGGAAACACAGATAGCACCGGTTTCGGAGCCCATATTCAAATTATCAAAATCAACATGATATTTAAATAAATTATCTTCTAAAAGTTCGATACGAGGACGATTGGAAACAAAGAAAGAATCAGTGGCACCAAGGTCTGCATATCCTATATATTCAGGAGCCAGTGGAAGGCGAATTTTTTTTGAGTCGCCTTCAGAATACTTGCCTGCAAACAAGTTAAAGAGAAGAAAAAATCCTGCCTGACTGCCATTTGTCAGACAGATATTTTCCGGACCAACATCCCAGCCATATTCACGACTGAGAAGTCCGGCAAGAACATCAACAAAATCTTTTTCACCCTGAGGAGGGTCATAGACACCAATAAGTTTCTGAAAGGAAGTTTTGTCTGCGGCAAGAAATTGCAGACGCTTCTGGACCACTTCCTGAAACCCTGGAACATGACCGGGATTTCCCCCTCCCATCATGATCATATCATCACCACCGGAAGCCAGGGCATTCCCGAGATCATCCATCAAACTAAGAATTCCTGCACCGCTGGTAAACTGCTCACCAAATTGAGATAATTTCATCATTTTTTTTACTCCCTAAGCAACTAACCCACCGCTGGAACCACCCGAGTTATTGTTCTTCATATTTTGTTTCTGAACCTTTTTTTCCTTAAATATCTGGCATTCAATTCCAGATGAGGCAAAAACCATTGCAGCCGGATTTTGCGCGGACTTAAACCCTAACCCACGACAACCATGTGGTTGGACAGGGTTATGGGTTACAAAATAATGAACACATTTTATACAGCTTGGACGGTTGGCCATTTATATTTATTATTCTTACTGATACAATATTTTCTTATAATAATTCAAATATGTCTAGGGTATCATTTTTTCATTATTCATAAAAGTGGCAAATAAAGAACTGCCCCCACCGATGACCATCATAGTACCAACGATAACAAATCCAGCGCTGATGGAATATGTATCCCCTATCCATCCAATCAGGGTTGGCATCAATCCTCCGCCGATAAGAAAAGCAAGGGGCAGACAGAGAGAAATCGCAAGATTTCCATACTCAACTGAACCAAGCTTTGAAAGCACTGCAAATCCTGCCGGAAAAAAACAGACTGCGAACAGAGGCTGGGCCACGACAAGTATGACCAACCATACTCCACCAGCGACCATTGCCATTAATGCGGTCAGAACACCTGTAAGCAGGAGCACAATTGCCATAACCCTTTGTTTGCCGAACTTGTCTCCAAACCATCCTCCGGCAAGGGGCATCATAATCGAAGCAACTCTCGACAGAGCCAAGAGACTGTTTGCTTTGCCGGATTCCATTCCATGATCATTTACCAGAAAAAGTGGTGCCATGGAATAAATACCAAGTGTTGAACAGATAGCCAGGGAAAAAAGCACGACCATTACCCAGAACATTGGCATACGAAAAAAAACCGCTGAGGCCGACAAATTCGGTGCTTTCCCCTTTTCCCTGCTGCCATGTGAACTGAGGCCATAAGCCAATCCGCCTGCAATTATACCAGCTCCCAACAGGGCAATCCCCTGCCGCCATGGAAGATACGAAAGGAAAAGATCACATAAAAGAGGTGCTGCCACAAAACCAAGATTAGGAGCAAGCTCATGTATGGCCATTCCCCTTGAAAGATAGGCTGTGGGGACAAGAGAGGAAATAGTTGCAAGCCCTGAAGGAAAATAAAGACCAGCACCGAGTCCTAACCCCAGCAGCCCAAGTTGCAAAGTAAATAAGGTTGTACATCCGCTCAACACAAAAAGAGCCAGGCCCAGTGCAAGACTCGACAGAATAATTGTTCGTTTATGATTTATCCTGGCTGAAACAGCACCTGATGAGAGTACTGAAAAAAAATAACCCATCGAAATAAATAAAAAAAACGATCCGGACTGAGCATGGGCAATTCCCATTTCCTTTTCGATAACAGGAAGCAGGGGGGAAAAAATGACTCGGGAAGTAAAATTAAGAAAAAACAGACCGGCAAGAAAAACTAATCCACTGAGAGCCTGGGAAAGGGGGTGCCGGGGAACGGTGACATTCATAGAGATAAATCGGTAAATATGTGGTTTATGACATGAATGTCAATTAAAAATTTTGAATTAAAAGATAAAAATTGAAAGATAAAGATGACCTGCCAAACCTGAGGAGTTTCTATAGCCCCCTTTAACTCATTGCTTTACGTTTTGAAATTTCCATCCACAACCTGTCATACGCTACCGCAGAGGGTGATCCAGAATGCGTAGCACCCACAGGCGCACGCGTTATTCCCATTTTTTCAACATCGGCAAGGTAAGGAATCAGGGTTCGAAGAAATACTTTTTTCTTTCTGTAACTTCTGACCGTCTCCACATGCATATTCTTCCTGCGTTCAACCATTGAAAAAAAGGCACGTAATTTTTTGCGATTAGCGCCTATCTTATCAAAAAATTTAATCAGTTGTGCCAGGGCTCTGATTGAAAGAGTTGTGGGAATAACAGGAGAGAGCACCTGGTCTGCTGCAATGATAATATTTTGTGACAGCAGGCTTATATTAGGCGGGCAATCAATAATCAAGGCATCATATTCTTCTGCAAGACTAGAAAAAATCTTTTTCAGTTCATTGCTTTTCCCTTTCTCGAGCGAAAGATCAAGATTTCTGAACGAAAAATGCGCCGGCAGCAAATCAAGATTGGGATAATCCGATTGGCGTATATTCTTTTCCAGATTTCCTTTTAGAAATTGCTTTTTATTAAATTTACCTTTTGCACGCACACGATAATAATAGCTGGCAGCTCCCTGCGGATCCATGTCACAGAGCAGAGTTTTTTTTCCTCTACATGAACTGGCATAAGAGAGATTCACAGCAGCTGCAGTTTTCCCTACCCCGCCTTTACTTGAATAAACTGCAATTATTTTCATTGGCACAACCTCAACCCCTAAGACCGATAGTCAGCATTGATTTTCACATAATCAAGTGAAAAGTCACAGGTATAGACATCTTCACAGCCTACACCATCTTTCAAATCTATGCACACCGCTATTTTTTCCTCTTTCAACAGCTTGGTAGCTGCTTCTTCTGCCTTGGGCCCGACCGCAAGACCATTTCGAACAAGAACCACATCTCCAATGGCAATATCAACACGTTCAGGATAAAAACGAACTCCTGAGCGCCCCATTGCTGCAAAAATACGTCCCCAATTGGCGTCTTCACCAAAAAAAGCGGTTTTAACCAGACTGGAGTTGGCAACCGTTCGTGCAATCTGCTCTGCCTCTTCGTCTTTTTTTGCACCACAAACGCGGATCGTAATACATTTGTTTGCTCCCTCACCATCACTGACAATCTGAAGTGCCAAGTCTTTAAGAAGATCCTCAAGGGTGTCCTGAAAGAGTTGTTTATCGACAGGATTTTCTTCATCAATCCACTCATTGGAAGCAGTACCATTGGCCATTACCAGAACCATATCATTGGTGGAGGTATCACCATCCACAGTGATTCGGTTAAAGGTTGTATTAACAGCATTAGTCAACGATTCATGCAACTCAGGAAAACTGATCTGAGCATCGGTGATGACAAAAGAAAGCATGGTTGCCATATTGGGCATGATCATTCCTGCACCCTTTGCCATTCCCATAAATTTGACCTCGTGATCACCCATACTCACAGTTCTACTGACGACTTTCGGCACTGTATCCGTGGTCATTATGGCATTTGCCACTTTATCAAAATTTTCTTCGCTCAGACCCTGGACAAGTTTATCCATGGATGCTTCAAAGGCAGCAACATTCAACTGTTCTCCAATGACACCGGTGGAGGAGACAAGAACCATCTCGTCATCGATGTTCAACCGGGAGGAGAGAAGTGCACTGGTGGTAAATGCAGCATCCATTCCTTCTTTGCCGGTACAGGCATTGGCGCTCCCACTATTAACAAGTATGGCCTGAGAACGTCCCTGTTTCAAACGTGCCTTATCAATTACAACCGGTGCAGCCTTCACCTGGTTTTGAGTAAAAACTCCTGCAGTTACTGCAGGAACAGTGCTATAAATAAGACCGAGATCCAGCCTGTCACTATACCGAATACCTGCAGCAACTGCAGAGGTGGAAAATCCTTCAATTATCATGCTATTTTGTTACCTCTATTAATATTAAAGTGTACAGTTCATAACTTTACCATTCAGAGGATTCATAATGCCAGAGAAAAATAAGTACATTATAAATTCTTTTCGTGTATTTTTACTCCTCAGGTAGGCGTTAGACTTCGGAGATACAGTTGATCAAACGCTAAAAAATAAACTCTCAAACGATTGTAGAAAACATATGACTACCGAGGCGATACACTGGAGCATTCATATTCCTGCCACAATCATTCCGCTGGCCGATCTCTTTATTCGCCTCGCCCTTTCAATACGGGTGATCATGCGTAAACGCCAGTATGGTGTCACGCTCGCCTGGCTTGTTGTTATTCTGCTTCTGCCTTTTTTAGGAGCCATTATCTATCTCTTTCTCGGAGAAAACAGAATTGGTGACACCAGAGCCAATCGCGCAAAAGAGTCCCTTGGTCATTACCACAATTGGCTTAAATCACTACCAAAGATTGCGCCAGTCAACTGGTCTAAACTCAACCCTGAACTCAAACCCATTCATCATCAGGCAGATAAACTCATCGGCATTCCAACCATGGACGGAAATCACCTTGAGCTTATTGAAGAACCTGAGAAAATCATGCGTGCCATCATTAAAGATATTGATGGAGCAATAACCACCTGTCATTTACAATTTTATATCTGGTATGAAGGCGGAACTGCCGATGAGGTAGTCGCTGCAGTCATCAGGGCGGCTAATCGTGGTGTTACCTGCAGAATTCTTATCGATTCCATCGGATCCAAAGAGTTCCTGAAAGGTAAAAAAATTAAAGAATTGCTTGCCGCTGGAGTTAAAATTGAAGAAGAACTGCCGGCCGGATTCTTTAAAGCCCTTTTTGTAAGAATTGACATAAGAAATCATCGAAAAATCGTGGTCATTGATGGAAAAATAGCCTACACCGGTAGCCAGAACATGGTGGATCCCGCTTTTTTCAAACAGGATTCAGGTTTAGGCCATTGGGTGGATATTATGGTTCGCATTCAAGGCCCCGTGGTAGAGGCCCTTGCAGGTACCTTCATCAGTGACTGGTTTCTGGAAACAGACAATGAAAAAGTTCGTTCCCGGTCATTGGAAAATGATATCAAGCACGTACGCTCAATTGCTAATATCCACCATCAACCGGTGGCAGGAAAAATTCCGGTACAATTCGTACCATCCGGCCCCAGCTTTGTCCCTGAAGCAATTCATAACCTACTCCTGACAACAATCTATTCTTCCCGAAAAAATATCACACTCACAACGCCATATTTTGTTCCTGACGAATCAATCCTTACAGCTCTGCATTCTGCAGCCCAGCGTGGTGTAGATGTTTGCATCATCGTCCCTGAAAAAAACGATTCTAAACTGGTTCACTTTGCCAGCCAGGCCAGATATGAAAATCTCATAAAAAACGGAGTATCGATCAAACTCTTCAGAGGTGGTCTGCTTCATTCCAAAACCATTACCATTGACGATGAATTTTCCTTATTTGGATCAGTAAACCTTGATATGCGCAGCTTCTGGCTCAATTTTGAGGCTACCCTCTTTATATACAACCAATCCTTTACCAAGGAACTTCGTAAAGTGCAGGCCAGCTACGAAGACCAAGCCCGAACACTTGAACTGCGGGATTTAGCCGATCGCTCACCCCTGACAAGATTCTTTGAAAATTCAGCTCTTATTATTGGCCCTCTTTTATAAAAAACATGAAAATCCTTCTGCTCTCAGACATTCATGGAAATTTCCCGGCCCTTAAAGCTATCATGAATTCTTTTGCCGGAACTCCTTTTGCAGCAATTTGTAACTGCGGCGACTCTATAGTGTACGCTCCTTTTCCAAATGAAACTCTTCATTGGCTGCAATCACACAATGTGCATTCAATACTTGGAAACACAGATAGAAAAGTAAAAAGACTGCTCAGAGGAAAAAATTTCAAGAAACCGAGGAAACAGGAAAAACGAATCATGTACAGTCAAACCGCTGAACAAATGGATGCCAAGGCCAGGAACTATTTATTTTCTCTAAAAAAATCATTCTTCTTCTCTGCAGGCGATCATTCTATCTGTCTCTTTCATGGCAGCCCAGAGCACCCCAACGAATTTCTTTTTCCAGACACTCCAACTGAACGTTTCACTGAATTGGCTGCTACCTGTTCCTGTTCAATTATAATTACCGGCCATTCCCATACTCCATATCATAAACTGATTGGGACAACCCATTTTATTAATCCGGGAAGTGTCGGCCGTATGTTTGATTCAAACCCTGCTGCCTCATGTGCTGTTCTCTCGATCCGCAATAAGAGTGTCAATGTAAAACATTATCGCATCGATTGGCCAATAGAACAAACGCTTCAAGCTCTGCAACAGTATAATCTGCCGAAAATTTACCAGACAATGTACCTGACGGGGAGAAAACTCAATTAGACGTTGATATTGAAAGGTCTTGTTGATATCCTCATTACTTAACTTTGATGAGCTCGTAAAAAGTCCCCTGCTCCGTCATTCCCGGAAACTACACCGGACAAGGTGTCATAACCGTCAGGCTAAGAGATTTGCCTTGTCTGCCAATAGTTTTTAACTAAATGAAGTG
>JAOZQU010000007.1 GCA_029932055.1 Desulfocapsa sp. | reverse complement strand
CAAACTCACTGTCCATGATCATGCTCACGTCTGATTCTGCAAGCCCTGCATTGGCGCTGTCTTTTTGATCCTGTTTTAATATGTTTCCCAGTTCTTTTTTGGAAAGTGTGAGTAGATAGGCCGCCATCAGATCCACAAACTGTTCACCAATTTTTTGTTCTTTTGTTTTTCTGGCTCTCTCTACAGATTGTAGCTTTAACGTTCCCTGGAAAGGAAGCGTCTGCATGGGGATATATTCATGGTCATGGTTCTGGAAGGTGGCATAGAGCCTTGAGGCGATTTGTATGGAGTCACTTGCCGAGGCCAGGCCGCGTTCGTAGTCCCGGCTCTCGGGTATTGTGAGATGGAGGCGTAACTGCTCATATATTTTAGTTTTGTCTGCAATAAGTATCTGTTGTAAAGAGCTGAGAGAGTTTGTGCTTCTGTCTTTTACTGGTCGAGCACGAAGACCTGGGAATATTTGTCCTTCTGCAGCTCGCATCAGCCCGGGTAATTCATGGCTGAGGAAGATTCTGACTCGAATGGATTCCAGGCTGTGATAAATGTCGCGGGCAAGGAGTGGCTCTTTAAAACCGTCAAAAAAAATGCGAAGCCAGAGCTTGTCTTCATCACAGGAAATGTGGGTGAATTCTGCAGGTGCAGTATTCAGAAAACTCCCACAGGCGATAAATCCCCATTGAAAGGTAAGGATCAATTTATAAAGAAGGAAATTGTGATCGTTGTTTTCATAATGGTCAAGCTCTTCGGGAACAAAAATGGAACTGGTGTCTGTATAGCAAAATCTTCCCGGTGCAATTTGTAACTCATCCCTTGCAATACCTCGAATATAAGGAAGAAGTCTTTTTTCGACGGTTGCAAGACTAAGGCCTCTGCCACCTTCAAGTTTTGCAAGGTAGGTTGTGATATCATCCTGCATAAAGCGTTGGGCTGCACGCAATCCACTTGTTTCGTAAAAGTCCAGGGTAATGCCTATCCAGCGTGGGATCTGCTCCAGGCTGAGATGTTGCAGGGTTTTGGGTAACAGACGCAGAAAATCAAAACAGAGTGAGTGGGAAACGGGCCAGATAACGGGAATGTGACCGAGGATTGCTGCACACACCAGATCGCTTTCATCTATCAATGGCTCCAGTACTTCCTCAACATCCCATTCATTAGGGATATCCGGGGCTACCAGATCGTAAAAGCGTTCAGTGAATTTGGCCAGTTTCATGTTTGATAACAATATTAGAAGATGGAGCTGACCATTTCCTGCAAGGCAGCCAGCAGTTCCGGATCATCGCTCAGTGGTTCAATGAGTGCTGCCCGGCATGCTGTGTGAATGTCTATGCCATCCTGTACCAGTTGCCCAGTCTGGATAAGAAGACGGGTGGAGGCTCCTTCGGCAAGGCCAGATTCCTTGAGACTGCGTGTCATGCCGGCAAGTTTTACCAGGGAACATGCCAGATCTTTTTCTACTCCACCTTCCTGGCAGACGATTCTGATTTCCTGTTCAGGATCCGGATAGTCAAAGGAGATGGCAACAAAACGCTGGCGGGTGGATGGCTTGAGATCTTTTAATACACTCTGATAGCCGGGGTTGTAGGAGACACTGATCATAAATTCGGGAGGTGCAGACAGTAGCTCACCAAGCTTTTCCACTGGGAGTTCTCTACGATCATCAGCCAGTGGATGAATGACCACGGTGGTGTCTTTTCTTGCTTCCACAATTTCATCAAGATAACAGATGGCACCCGCGCGAACTGCCAGAGTTAAAGGGCCGTCAGTCCAGACAGCCTCACCGGAACGGATGAGAAAGCGACCAACCAGATCACTGGTGGAGAGATCATCATGGCAGGAGACTGTGATAAGGGGGCGTTTCAGTTTCCAGGCCAAAAATTGCATGAACCGTGTTTTTCCACAGCCGGTTGGGCCTTTTAATAGCAGCGGCAGGCCATTTTTATGGGCCGATATGGCAATTTCTACCTCCTTGCCGGAAGCAAGGTAGTATGGTTTTTTGGTGATCAGGTGATCTTCTAGTCGTTTTTTCGCTATTTTCATCGTAGTTTCAGTTCCTTATGTGATAACTGCACTGATTTTGGATATTCATTACAAGATGTACACCATGAGGGATCTAGTCAAGAACTATTCTTAAATATTAAGACCAAACTTGAATCAATTGTATTACTTTGTGGCCGATGTCCACTGGCAAAATTTTGTTTGTAAGAAATTAACAAAATGAGCTTGTCAGGAATACAACGATCTTTCTTTAAGTTAAAGGTTTTGCTAAATCGAATTTTTATGGATTTCTACTATATGTTGTAGATAGTTCTTGCAAGACACCACAAGGATGGTATATAAGCTTCTTGACTATGGGCGGCAAAAATCAGCTGTTACTGCTGTTTTTTTGTCTTCCCTCTGGCCTTCTATATTTTTATCAATCATCAGCTATTTCAGCTTTTATATTCTATTTTTTATCCAAATGAGGAACACATGACCCCTGATTTAACCAAACAGGTATTGACCCAGACTGCAGAAACTGTGCTTGCAAGACGTTACTATTTAAAAGACAGTGGTGGTGAGCAGATCGAAACCTGGGAAACGCTTTGTAAAAGAGTGAGCAATGCCGTGGCTGAGGCTGATAAGGATAGCAATCAGTTTGAAGCCTTGCGGGAATCGTATTTTCGCATGATGTATCATTTGGATTTTCTTCCCAACTCCCCATGTCTCATGAATGCAGGTACTGATATAGGACAGCTTTCAGCTTGTTTTGTTCTGCCTATTGAAGATTCCATGGACGGCATATTCACTGCCATTCGCAATGGTGCACTCGTGCATAAAACAGGAGGCGGGACTGGTTATTCTTTCTCCAGGCTTCGTTCCAGGAATGCGTCTGTTCGTTCAACCCAGGGAGTTGCTTCAGGTCCGCTTTCATTTGCTGCTGTTTTTGATGCCGCTACCGAGACAATTAAGCAGGGTGGTAAACGACGGGGCGCCAATATGGGAGTGCTTCGGATTGACCATCCTGATATTATGGATTTTATCAGTGCCAAGGAGAATCAGGATAAATTTAATAATTTTAATTTCAGTGTGGCCATAACAGATGATTTTATGCAGGCTGTGGAAGAGGGGGCGGAATATTCTCTCATCGAGCCTTCCAATGGAGAAGAAGTTGGAACACTTGATGCCGTCGCTGTTTTTGAAAAAATAATTGATCTGGCCTGGCACAACGGTGAGCCTGGTGTTTTGTTTATTGATGCGGCCAATAGAGACAATATGACACCGCAACTTGGTGATTTTGAGGCCACCAATCCTTGCGGCGAGCAATGGCTCTTACCTTATGAAAGTTGCAACCTTGGGTCTCTTAATCTCAGTAATTTTGTAAAAGACGGAAAAGTTGACTACAAGCGGATGGGAAATGTTGTTCGGGTGGCCACTTCTTTTCTTGATAGTGTAATTGACTGCAACCGTTTTCCTATTCCTGAAATTGAGGAAATGACCCTTAAGACCAGAAAAATTGGCATGGGTATCATGGGACTCCATGATATGTTGATCCAGCTTGGATTGCCCTACGGCAGTGAAGAAGGGCGTGCTCAGGCTGCTGAAATTATGAGTTTTGTACGCGCAAAAGCAGAAGAGCGCTCTGTGGAACTTGCGGAGGAAAAGGGCGTTTTTCCTGCCTATGATGCTGAAATTAATAAATACCCGGCAAGAAGAAATGCTGCACTCACCTCGATCCAGCCCACTGGTACTGTGTCCATGATTGCGGATTGTGCATCAGGCTGTGAGCCTTATTTTTCCATTGTCATGATTAAAAATGTGATGGACGGGGACAGGCTAATACTCGTTAATAAACATTTTGAACAGATTGCCCGCAAAGAAGGTTTTTATTCCGAGGAATTGATGGCAAAAGTGGCGAACAGCGGCACGGTTATTGGTCATGATGAAATTCCTGAAACATGGCAGGAAGTATTTCGTACTGCCCAGGACGTAACACCGGAAGATCATATACAGATGCAGGGAATCCTGCAGCAGAACGGTGTTGATGCTTCCATTTCTAAAACAATCAATCTCCCTAACAGTGCAACTCGTGAAGAAGTGGAACTTTCCTATATCATGGGGTACAAACTCGGCTGTAAGGGACTTACGGTTTATCGTGACGGATCAAGAGATTCGCAGGTTCTAAACACCAAAGAAAGAGCGGATGCCGAACATCAGACAGCCTTGGTCTCAGGTGCTGGTGTGAAGAAGAAGCTTCCAGATACCTTGAGTGCAAAACGCTACCGGGTGAAAGATCAGGATCAGAAGTCTGTTTATATAATTGTTTGTTTTGATGAGAACGAACAGCCCATGGAGGTTTTTGCCAAATTTCCTTTTGATAACCGTGTTGATCTGAAAGATAAATCCACCATGTGGACCACGACCTGTCGTCTTGTTTCCCTTGCCCTGCGGTTTAATATCCCGGCTTCTGAAATTATCAAGCAACTGGATCGTTCAAGTGGACATATGCTTGACCTTCCTGCTCAGTTGAGTAAATTGTTCAAATCATTTATGGCAGGTACCCAACATGGTTTTGCTTCAGTCTGTCCGGAGTGTTCGGGAACTCTGGTTTTTGAAGAAGGCTGCGAGACTTGTCATGATTGCGGATATAGTAAGTGCAGTTAACAGGAAATAATAAAAGGTCGATAGAGAATGGGAAAGATAGGAAGAAACGAGCAGTGCCCCTGCGGCAGCGGCAAAAAGTTCAAACACTGCTGTTTGCCAAAAGAGCAGGCAGGGGTAACTCCTGCAAGAAGCCAGGAGGCGGAATTCAAACTTTCACTGATCAGTGAGCTTGAGGCCATTGTAAAGGTGGCGATGGAGAAGAGACAGAAAATTAGAGAATTAGGTGTCTTTATTCTACTGGCGACTGAAGATGGTGATGCCTGGCTGCTTGAAATAACTGATTCTGATGCAGTGCAATTAGCCCGTGGTGGCGAAGCACTTGAAATCCCCATTGATGAGAATCCGGAAACCATTGAGATTAACTGGAGCCACACCTTTGATTTTAGTAACAAAGAGTTTGAACTCACCGCATACAGTGATCAGTCAAAGAGTGTGATGGAGAACTACCCTGTTAAAGAGATCAGTGCTGCCATTAAACGGATTAAAAAGAAATTTCCAAGTGAACTTTTGAACCAGATCCATGTAGATCCTGCAGAGCATAAACAGGCTACCTGATTCTTTTTGTATGATTTTTTTTAGGAGCTTGTCCGAGAATAGCAATTTTTTCTCAAATCGAGGCATTTGGGAAATTTTACCACAAGCATATAGTTGATATTCTGAGGATAAAATTTTGCAAATAACGAAGAGTTGGGGGAAAAGTGCATTCTCGGGCAGGCTCCTAGTTCGGTATGTCCCCATGACATTTATCATGGGGACTGTTTTTTCTCTCTCCCATCAGAGTGGTGACACTTTACACCTTCCTTCATTCCCAGGTGCGGATAAACTTGCCCATGCGTTTGCCTATGGGGCTCTGGCTTTTGCGATCCTCTGGTGTTTTGGAAAAAAGGGGTTGGACAAGCCTCGGCATACTGTTGTTTTGACCGTATTGTTTTGCCTGTTCTACGGAATAAGTGATGAATACCATCAGTCTTTTATTCCCTTCCGTTCAGTGAGTGTCTTCGACATTATTGCTGATACAGCAGGAGCCATTTTTGTCAGCTTAATCTGGGTTATGAATCCGACGCAGCAGCAGCAAATAATTATTTTTCAGACAAAAATAGTCAAGTATCTGCACCCTAAAGAGAGAACAGATCTAAATTAACGCATCCTTTACCATCTGGGAAGCAATCCCCATATCAAGTTCATCACCATATTCTTTCTTCAGGCTCCCCATGACCTTACCCATAAGTTTTGGGTTTTTTTCAGACAACTCATCAATAAGTGCAGTAACAATTTTTTGTGTTTCTTCAGGGCTTTTGGTTTTGGGAATAAAAACCTCTAAAATTTCTACAGTGTTGCCAACATCAATCCCTGCATCTAGAGATTGATGAGCCATTTTTAACTCTCTCTTGGCGGCAATGAGAAGATCTTTTTCTTCAGGTTCTCGGTTCCCGTCAGCTTTGGCTAGTTTTTGGGTGGCATCAAGCAGCATGGCCAAAACAGTTGATTTTTCAGGGTCTGTCTTCTTAGCCAGCATCATGGCTTTTCGTAGTTCTTTGATGTTCATTTTAACTGTAATCTCCTACTATTATGATATTGTGAATAGTCGTTTCAAGTTAAATAACGGACTAATAAAAGCATACCTTTTTGGTAGACTTTC
This sequence comes from Desulfocapsa sp., assembly GCA_029932055.1. GTDB lineage: Bacteria > Desulfobacterota > Desulfobulbia > Desulfobulbales > Desulfocapsaceae > Desulfocapsa. The sequence continues at coordinate 32,846 of JAOZQU010000007.1, read as the reverse complement.
TGAAATAAAAAAAACTTTTTGTCATCTACTTGAGTTACAGACCAGCGGTTAGGGAAATTACCAGCTAGCATCTGAATACCTGACAAGGTACTCAGATCCAAGGGGTATAGCCGTCAGGCTAAGAAATTTTTCTTGTCTGCCAACGACTTTTAACCAGTTGAGGTGATGACACAAAATGTGTTTTAAAAATATTAATAATTAACCGTTATCAATTGATTATTAATAAGAGATACTCTTTTGACAATCCACTGAAATAACAAAACAAATAAACAATAATCAATTGTTAACGACTAATGACTAACGCTTAGCCTGACGGCTATGACCCAAGGGGAACTGAACTGAGTATCGTTTTCCTTTCAGACAGGTTTAAATGGCCTGATTTCCAACTTGCTGTTTTTGTGGCTGTTGGTATAGTGTTTAATGTCCTGACAAGTTCATGGGGTTGTGGAATTTCATGATAGCAGACTGGGGACATCCCGATTTTTTCTAGAATCGAACAATCTCAAAAAAATTACAGTATTTTTTTACATCCCAAAGCGATGAAAGTAATCAGTACTCTTAAAAGTCGTTTCGTCATCACAGCTATTACTCTCGCATTGTTATGCACGGCAACACACCTGCAGGCACTGGATACGATCCAGACTCCTGAACCTAAGCATGTTGTAGCTATATTTGTGTTCAAACAGGGAATTCCCTTCACTTTTCACATGGAACAAAGTCTGCGCACAGCGTTGACCTCAGACCCTTCTTACCCCGTCAAGTTTGACGTTGAGCACGCGGATCGTACAAGATTTCCGGAGCAGGAATATCTGTCTAAGATTATTGATCTGTACAAATATAAATACAGTAACAAGGACGTTGATCTGGTTATTGCTATAGGGGATGAATCACCGGAATTGATACTTGAGGCCTGTAGAGACGTATTCCTTGATACTCCTGTGGTACTGGTTACCACGAAACAAAAAGTCGTATCTACCGAGCGCTTGAACCCGAATACGTTGTGCTTGGAATGGGGCTTAGATTTTGAGAACACGGGATCACTCATTCAGGCTCTTTTCCCGCAAACCAAAAAGCTCTATATTGTCAGCGGCACATCTGCAACCGATCAAATGATTAAGAAGTTAGCTTTTGAGACTTTTGATAGGTTGGCTGTGCCGTTTACAATGCACTCTCTGGATGATCTCTCGGGTAAAGACCTTCTCCTGAAAGTTGCACACCTACCGGAAGACTCTGTGATTCTTTTTCTTACGTTCTTTCGTGATATCAACGATGAATATTTTATCCCGCGTGATATGGTGGAAAAAGTATCTCAACAAGCCAATGTTCCCATATTTGGACTTATAGAGCTCTATCTTGGACAAGGCATTATAGGCGGCCATCTGGTCAACCCTGATTATCATGGGAAAAGAGTTGCTGAATTCTCAAAAAAATTATTAAAAGGCCATTCCCTGCAGGGGCTGGATTTCAAGGAGAAAGGCAATCAGTTACTATTGGACTGGAGGCAACTCAAACGCTGGTCCATTGACGAAGACACATTACCTGCAGGCAGTATTGTTCGCTACCGTGAGCCATCTATCTGGGAGAAATACAGGAAGGAAATAATCGGTGTCATCGTCATATTTATAAGCCAGGCTTTTGCTTTGTCTGTTATGATTATACAGGGTCGGAGGCGCCTCAAGGCAGAAAAAGAGTCACAGAGGCTTCGAGATGAAAGGGCCCATATCACACGGGTTCTGGCCATGGGAGAAATTGCCGCGTCTCTTGCCCATGAACTCAATCAACCCCTATCCGCTATTCGAACGTATGCCCAGGCAGCGCAACGTTTTCTGGGAAACGTTCCTCCAGAACCTGATGAGGTCAGCAGAGCGTTGACCGGTATCATTGCAGGAAACAGGCGTGCTGAAGAGGTTATCACCCGCATACGGATGGCCTTAAAAAAAGAACCGGTGAAACAGTCACGTCTTGATATTCAAAACATAATTCAAGAGGTGATCGTGCTGCTTCACAGGAAAGCCGATGAAGAAAAGATAGCCCTTCGGTTGAGCGTTGCAGATGACTTACCTCCAGTTACTGGAGATCGCATCCAGTTGCAACAGGTTCTTTTTAATTTAATTATTAATGCTATTGAAGCTATTGAAGCTATGACTGAGCAGGAAAGTACTCCTCGCGTAGTGGCTATACTTGCCTCAAAGGAAAAGTCAGGGTTTGTTATGGTATCGGTACGAGACAATGGTATTGGTATCAATGAAAAAGAGGTGGAGAAAATGTTTGATGCATTTCATACCAGCAAAGCAAACGGTATGGGAATGGGGCTCTCCATCAGTCGCTCTATAATTGAAGATCATGGCGGTAGACTTTGGGCTGCACCTAATCCTGACAAAGGAACAACATTTTCCTTCACCATACCAATCTGTAAAAGGACAGACAAATGACTATAGCTGATGCTGTTGTATATATAGTGGATGATGATGAGCTTATCCGTGATTCCCTGAAAATTTTAGTCAAGTCAGTGGGCATCCAGGCTGAAACATATTCATCAGCTCAACTGTTTCTTGACGCTAAATTACCAGACAGGCCAGGTTGTCTGGTTCTCGATATTCGAATGCCCGGAATGGGCGGTCTTGACCTGCAGAATGAGTTACAGAAAATGGGTGCTTCAATTCCCATTATTGTCATAACCGGGCATGGCACCGTACCCATGAGTGTTAGAGCAATGAAGGCCGGTGCTGTTGATTTCCTGCAAAAACCGTTTGAAGACCAGGAACTTCTTGATTCCATTCAGCACGCCATAAAAGAACACAGCCACATACGAATAGAGCAGAGTAACGTCAATAACATTCGCAAGCGTGTGCAAAATCTGACATCACGTGAACATGAAATTTTTGTTCTTGTTGTCACCGGGATGCTGAATAAACAGATTGCCTGCGATCTCAAGTTAAGTGAAAACACTGTAAAAACGCATAGGGCTCGCCTCATGCGAAAGATGAAGGTCGAATCTTTAGCTGAACTGGTTCGAGCTTCCGAAAAAGTCGGGATGTCTCCTCCCTCCTCAAAAAACGTGTAACATCCATAACTCTCCCATGACTCGTCAGGTCGAGTCACAACGTAGCATGAAAGTTAAACAGCAGCCGTCCGGCAGAGTGACTTTCATACGAACGTGCCAAAAGATAAAGACCACACTGTGTAAACTTTAGTTTGGCGTTGCGTCTTCTATTTGTCTCATCTTATTAGTTGCTTGCGGCTAATGTCTCATTGATTCTCTTGCCTATCTGATATAGGTTCTCAATAATTGTCAATTTAATAACTATCCTTTCAGGTTAGAGTTAAAGCCTGTCGAAATAATGGCGTTGATCGCCGGCAGTCTGACAGGTACAGAAGATTTTGGATGAAAACCAAGCATAACACCACGAAACTTTAGCTCTAAATGAGAGAGCCATTGTATATAAACTGTTCAGGAAGATTTTATATAGGATAAAATCAGCAACTTGAGCGGTAATGATTTAAAGAGAAGAGGAACACAATTATGAAAAAGATTATTCTTGCAAGCGCTTTAGGGATGTCTCTGGCGGTTACTGGCATGGCATCAGCCAATGATGTAGTACCAAATTTGGATAAAGGCACAAAGTCATTGGACATAAATGGCTCTTACGACAATAATACCGCGTTGGATTATCAATTTAATCTCGGAGTTGGTGTCGGTTATTTTTTTATTGATAACCTTGAGGTTGCTGCTGTAGGTGGATGGCAAAGCAATAGCCTCTCTGACACATATGAGCTTGGTGCTACAGCTGAATACAATTTTTCCACCGGTACTCCCTGGGTTCCATTTGTTACGGTAGGTGTTCTGTGGGCCGGTACTGAGTTAGATGATGACGTGTATAACGACACTGGCGACATTGATTCGGATGCCTGGCTTGGCCGTTTTGGTGGTGGTATAAAGTATTTCTTCCGCAATGATATCGCCCTTGCCTTAAATCTTAAATACGATATTGCTTCAGATGATATCTACTCAGATGATGACGGAAACCTGGATGACTACAACTGGACAGTAGGATTGGGGCTCCGTTTCTACTTTGATTGATCTGAACTGAATTTTCCGTCTATTGTTGAAAAAAATATATGCTGTAAACATCTGGGAAATTCAAAAGGGTTCTTTGTCTGAATAATCTTTCAGAGGAAGGACCCTCTTGAAGCAACATAGAATGTAACTATTCAGCGTGTTGTTGTTAAGGCATATTATTTCAAAAAGCACGTCATTCCCGAGGTAGTTATCGGGAATGACGGATTTTATGAAGTTTTAGCCCAAAAGAATATAAAATTCCGTCTACAAAATTCCGCTGAATAGCAACCATAGAATTTTTTTAAAAATAATACAGCCATTGTATTTTTAGCTTTGGTCGTAGTGGGATATGGTTCTTTTTCAAAGAAATTATTCTGATAAGGTACTTATACCCCCTTGTGGGCATAGCCGTCGGCTAAGCTGATTTAGGCAAGAATGTAGGTTGGGTTAGCGATTACTTAATCACAGTTTGTTGGGTTACGCTGACTTGGTATGGCCCGAAAAGTCAACGGGTAAGAGAAAATGAGCGTAACCCAACACATCCCGTGTAGTTGACCGCTAAAACCCAACCTACCCAATAATCAATGATGATTGGTGTGTTTTACCTTAGCCTGACGGCTACCCCCTTGTGGGGTGTCAGATAGAATACAAATTATTGATGAGATAGTGCCGTTCACCTAAAATAAAAAATCACAGAAACGATTATGAAGAAACTTACTGCACCCAGAATTGATCGTTGCATTGGATGTCATTCCTGTTCTCTGGCTTGTGCGAGGTTGGTTCACAAGCAGATTTCCTGGGATACTGCAGGGATTCGAATTAAGTCCTCAGGAGGACTAACCACCGGATTCAAAGCGAATCACTGCCTGGCCTGTGACCCTGCGCCCTGTGCCGATGCCTGCCCAACAGGTGCTTTTTCAAGGCGTAAAGGCGGAGGCATAATTGTAAAGAAAAAACTCTGCATTAACTGTGGCGACTGTGTTGCTGCTTGTCCCATTGATGCTGTTTTTCAGGATCATAGCGGGGCAGTTTATGTCTGTATCCATTGTGGCCGTTGTGTTGAATTTTGTCCCCACAACTGTCTTGAAATGGAAGATGTGAAGACAAGCATAAATGCGGAGGAGAAAACATGATTCGTGATCATTTTAGAGTTCTTGTGCTGAACCTTTCAACCGGCAAGGGACAAATTGTCCAGCTTGACGGTCGCAATACCGAAGCTGGCGGCAGTGGGCTTGCCGCACTGTTATTCAACAAATATGGTTTACCGGAACGTCCCTGGAATGACGCCGAGCAGCCTGTTATTTTTGCCATTGGCCCGCTCACCGGATATTTCCCGCTGATGAGTAAGACTGTTTGCAGCTTTAAATCCCCCTATCATAATCAATATACCGAGAGTCATGCCGGCGGGCGTTCCGCACTGTCCCTCTGCTTTGCCAATCTGGATGCATTGGTTATTACTGGAAAGGCTGAACGACTCTGCTGCGTAAACGTGAGTTCCAGATCCATTGCAATCAAAGATGTTTCATTTATGAAAGGCATGGAGGTGGATGAGAGCGGCAAGATTTTACGAAGTATGTCCACAGGATCCGGACATCGTACAATTCTTCGAATTGGGCCTGCTGGCGAAAGTGGTGCTGCCATGGCCAATATAAATGTGGATACCTACCGTCACTTTGGTCGACTTGGAGGCGGCGCAGCACTCGGTGTCAAGAATTGCAAAGCTATTATTATTCATGGCGATGCTATTTTCCCCCAACCTGACAACAAGGAGTATGCTAAGCTTTTTGCGAAGGTTTACCAGCAGGTTACGGCCACCGATATGATGAAAAAGTATCATAACCTTGGCACTCCTGCGAATCTGCAGGGATTAGATGATATTCAGTCCCTTCCCTGGCGCAATCTGCAGGCCACCAGTGACCCTGCTATTAGTCAAATTAACGGTGAGCGCTTTGCCACAGACAACCTGCTCCGCAATTCAGCCTGCTCCGGGTGTCCGGTGGGTTGTATCCATGTTGGCTGTGTACGGGAAATGTTTGATGCCGATCATCGTTACACATTCAAACAGGTTGCATATGATTATGAGATGATTTTCTCATTGGGCACCATGTTAGGTGTGACGGAAACCCGTTCTGTTCTTAACATCCTTGATGTTATGGAAAAGGTGGGACTGGATGCCATATCTGGTGGTGTTGCCCTGGCCTGGGCCACAGAGGCCACCGAAAAAGAATTGATTTCTGAAAAAGAGACCACGGTGAAACTCTCCTTTGGAGAAGCTGAAGCCTACCAGCAGGCCTCAGAGATGCTTGGCAATGGTGCGAACGATTTTTACAGACTGCTTGGCCAGGGAAGTCTTAAAGCTGCTGCGGAATATGGCGGTGCTGACTTTGCCTGTGTACTCGGTCAGGAGATGGCAGGATACGCCACCGGCGAAGTCTTTTTTGCCGCACAATCACTTGGTTTCAGGCACTCCCATCTGGATAGTGGTGCCTATTCCTATGACCAGAAACATTCGGATCAGGACATCACCGGGGCGGTTGATTTTTTGATCAGCGATGAAGCTGGGCGTGCCTTTATGACTTCCATGGTTTCCTGCCTTTTTGCCAGAGGTGTCTATAAAAATGAACTGCTTGCTGATTGTTTGAATTCCGTCGGCTATCCGGAGCTGGCGGCAGGTATCGATCCCATTGGCATACATATCCAGAAACTTCGCTGGCAGACCAGGATTGCGACAGGATTTATTCCGGAAGGTATCACTATTCCAAAACGCTTTTTTAAGATCAAGACCTGGAAGGGTGCCATAGATCCGCATTATCTTAATGCGTTAAAGAGCGAATACGGAAAAGCCATTATGAATCTTGCAGGAGCGTGAACATGAACTCGTCAGTGGATTTTCATTCTTTTTCTGATCGCGACATACTTAGCTCTGACCTGGCAGATGCCATTGCCATCCTGCTCAGTGAGGGGATTTCCAGAAAGGGATGGGCAAGCCTTGCCGTATCCGGTGGTTCAACGCCAGTTCAACTCTTTAAGAGTTTGTCTGTCATTGAGATTGCCTGGCACAAAGTTGATATCTGTCTGGTCGATGAGCGCTGGGTTGCATCAACCGACACAGATTCCAATGAAAACCTGGTGCGTACGAACCTCCTGCAAAACAATGCTGCTGCTGCAAAATTCAGTGGCATGAAAAATTCCGCAGCAACAGCAAGTGAAGGGGAAGCAGCCTGTGAGGAACAATTACAAAAAATCCATCGTCCCTTTGATGTGTTAATCCTTGGTATGGGCGGTGATGGGCATACAGCATCTTTGTTTCCTGGGGCTGCAAAACTGGCCCAGGCAACGGACATGAATTCCGGGAGAATTTGTATGGGAATTGCACCTGTTACTGCCCCTCATGAACGAATGACCTTAAGCCTTCCTGAAATCCTCGCGTCAAAACAGATTTTTCTGCATATCACAGGGCAGGACAAAAAGGACGTTCTGGAACAAGCTTTGGGAACTGGAGCTATGGAAGAAATGCCGATCCGTTATATCCTGCAGCAATCACAAAAAGAAGATTTTCATATTTACTGGGCCGAATAAGAAGATATTCGTTGTATGAATCAGTTCCAAATGGCACCGATCGAATCATCGAACGTAGCAAATCATATTATCAAAGCTATCTGCAAATGGTGGAAAAGAGTGACAGGAATCAGGGAGTAATAGACTGATCTGTTTTACGCCTGTTGTTGCCGGAGGTCTACCATCGTGATGAGGTTGAATGCTCCTGGAAATGGATAGATTCCATCCAGGCGGCATGGGCTTAGTGTAATTTTGCAGATACTGAATTCTGTATTTTTTTGACAAAACTGCATAAAATCCGTCATTCCCGAGTGTAGTTATCGGGAATCCATTTTGAATCTAGCTGGATTCCCGATAACTACACTCGGGAATGACGTGTTATTCGAAATAATATGCCTTAACAGCAACACGCTGAATAGCAAATTTTTTATCATACAGGAGGATTTATGCTTGCAATTCTAGCTTTATTACCAATTCTAACAGCCCTTGTGCTCATGGTAGGATTCCGTCTTCCATCCACGAAAGCCATGCCCACCGCCTGGCTGGTAGCGGCAGCCTGTGCTTTTATTGGTTGGGATCTTGATATTGGCTATATTGCCGCAATCTCCATTCATGGTGCCATCACCGGAGTTGGAGTACTGGTGATTATTTTTGGTGCTTTGGTCATTCTTGCCACCCTCCAACATTCCGGCGGTATGGAAACAATCCAGTACGGGATGCAGAAAATATCACCGGATGCCAGGGTACAGGCCATTATTATTGGTTGTATGTTTGCTGCTTTTATTGAGGGTGCTGCAGGATTTGGTACCCCCGCTGCCCTGGCAGCACCTCTGCTCCTTTCTTTAGGATTTCCGCCTTTAGCCGCGGCAATATTCTGTCTGGTCATAAACTCTTTCCCTGTGTCTTTTGGTGCAGTTGGTACTCCTATCATCATGGGATTCGGAGCATTAAAACCGTTGGTACAGGAAGCCATAAGCAGTCAGGCCGCTGGAGTGAATTTTAGTTCCATGCAGGAGTTTTTACTTATAATCGGGCAATGGTCGGTAATTCTCCATTCAGTTATGGTCTTTGTTTTACCCCTGTTTATGCTTGGATTTATCACCCGTTTTTTTGGTGAGAAGCGAAGCTGGAAAGATGGATTTGGGGCCTGGAAGTTTTCTCTTTTTGCATCAACCAGTTATTTTATCCCCTCTTTTATTTTCGCCTGGTTCGTAGGGCCTGAATTCCCAGCCTTGATTGGTGGTCTTGTCGGGCTTGGTGTTGTGGTAATCGGTGCCCAAAAGGGATTCTGTCTCCCTCAAGATACCTGGACATTCGGTGATTCTGCGAAGTGGGATCCGGAGTGGACAGGTACAATAACAGGTGGTTCCACAGAATTTAAGTCCCATATGTCCCAGTTTATGGCCTGGTTGCCATACATCCTTATCGGACTTATTCTGGTGGCAACCCGTATTCCTCAGCTTGGATTAAAAGCTGTACTTGCAGGCGTGGTTATTAAATTTCCAAATATTCTTGGCTATGAACATGTGAATAATGCACTCCAACCGCTCTACCTGCCGGGAACGATCCCCTTTATGCTGGTGGCAATTTTTACCATCATTCTCCATAAGATGGATGGTAAAAAGGCAGTCATTGCCTGGAAACAGGCCATAGGTAATTTAAAAAACCCGGCCATAGCCCTGATTTCAGCCACTGCCCTGGTCTCAATCTTTCGTCTTTCAGAACAAAATCCTGCAGGTCTGCCTTCAATGCCCATGGCTCTTGCTGATTTTGTATCAAATGCCGCGGGCAGTACCTGGCCCATGTTTGCCGGTTTTATTGGTGGATTAGGTTCCTTTATCACAGGATCCAATACCATTTCCGACCTCTTGTTTGGTGAATTTCAATGGGGTGTGGCTACCAGTTCCGATCTGTCCATACAGATCATGGTGGCAGCACAGGCTGTTGGTGGAGGGTTTGGCAATATGGTCTGCATTAATAATGTGGTGGCGGTCTGTGCGGTGGTTGGTCTTGTTGGTAAGGAAGGTATAATCCTGAAGAAAACGGTTATTCCTTTTATTCTTTATGGTGTGGTTGTCGGCAGCATGGTTTTTCTGCTGCTCGGTCTGAACCCCGAACTTTTTTAGGAAGGAGTTATCCTGATGTCTCATAATGTCTCATTCTTTGCTACCTGTCTTGCGGATACGGTTTTTCCAGATATCGGTATCCAGTCTGTCAGGCTTTTAGAGCAACTTGGCTGTACAGTCAGCTTTAACCCCAAACAAACCTGTTGCGGCCAGCCCCTTGCGAATTCCGGTTTCCATAAGAAGGCTCGGGCAACCATGAAAAATCTGACCACAGCACTTCTTGAAGATAACAGCAAGTATGTTGTTGCCCCTTCCGGATCCTGTGTTCTGCAAGTGAAGGAGTATCCCAAATTCTTTAAAGGTGATCCCGTGTGGAAGAAAAAGGCAGAAGAACTTGCTGCTAAAATTTGGGAAATCACAGATTTTATCGTCACTGTCCTGGGCGTCACTGATGTGGGTGCAAGGCTTCCCGGCAAAGCGGTTTATCATCCTTCCTGCCATTTATCCCGTTTGCTTGGCATAAAAGAGCAGCCCCTGGCACTCCTGGGCAATATCAAAGACCTTGAACTGGTGCCCATTAAAGGCCAGGACAAATGCTGTGGCTTTGGTGGCGCCTTTGCCGTTAAATTAGGGCCGCTTTCCGGAGCAATGGTTATTGAAAAGGTTGATAACATAAAAGCTGCCGGAGTTGATTATCTCATCGGTGCCGATGGTGGTTGCCTGATGAATATGAAGGGGCGTATTGATAAGGAAAAATTAAACATCAAGGTTTTGCATGTTGTAGAAGCTCTTATGGCCGGCAAAGAGGAGGGAACAAAATGAGTATTAAGACAAGTGATCTCTCGTTAAATGATCGACTGAAAAAGGAACTTGCTGACACCACCATGCGTAAGGCCATTGCCAATGGTCAGGATGCTCTGAATACAAAACGCAACGCAGCTTTTGCTGAGCTTGGAAATTACGAGGAGTGGCGTGAAAACGCTGCTGCCGTCCGTCATCATGTGCTGGAAAATCTGGATTTTTATTTGAATCAGTTTGCTGAAAACGCTTCGGCAAATGGTGCTCATGTCATTTTTACCCGTACAGACAAAGAGGCCACCGATGCAGCCCTTGAAATTGTAAAAGCAAAGGGTGTCAAAAAAGCGGTGAAATCAAAATCCATGGTCACCGAAGAGGTGGGTCTGAATGAAGCGCTGGAAGAGGCAGGAATTGAAGTTATTGAAACCGATCTTGGTGAGTATATCCTGCAAACTGATGACAATGACAAACCCTCTCATATCGTGGTTCCTGCCCTGCACAGAGACAGAGAATATATCCGGGAAGTTTTTGCCCGCAAGAAAGGCTATACCGGTGACAGTGTCCCGGAAAACATCACCCGTTTTGTTCGTGGTCTTATCCGCAAAGAATTTTTAGAGGCGGATGTGGGAATCACCGGCTGTAATTTTGCAGTGGCTGATACCGGCACGGTGACCCTGGTCACCAATGAGGGAAATGGCCGTTTTGTAACCACTGCACCCAAAACTCAAATCGTCTTCATGGGTATGGAACGTATTGTGCCCTCCTTTACGGAACTTGATATGATTTTTTCCATGCTGGTGCGCAGTGCGGTAGGTGGAAAACTGACATCATACTTGAGTTTTATCACCGGTCCCAGAGGTGAAGAAGATCGTGACGGGCCTGAAGATCTCTATATTATCATTGTTGATAACGGTAGATCAAAGGTGCTTGAAAGTGGCTTTCGTGAGGTCTTACGCTGCATTCGTTGTGGTACCTGCATGCTGGAATGTCCTGCATACAGGCATATCTCGGGACATGGTTACGGTACCTTGTATCCCGGTCCACTTGGCCTGGCTCTGGTTCCTGTCCTGGGCGGCTATGAAAATTATTCGGATGTCACCAAAATTTGCTCTCTCTGCAGTGCTTGTAACGATGTCTGTCCGGTGAAAATCCCACTCTATGAATTAATTTATGAACACAGGCGCATCATTGCTGAAGATGAAGAGCTTGTCCATGCCCCTGAGCCCTTTGTTATGGGAGCGTATGGGAAAGTGATTGCTTCAAGTGGCATCTATGATTTTGGAAGTAATATGGCACGATTCGCAAAATTTCTCCCAAAAGTTGGCCCACTGAAAGAATGGACTCGTGAACGGGATCTCCCTGAGATAACGGGAAAACGTTTTCGTCATTGGTTTAAAGACCATAAAAAGAAGGGGGGAAAGTCATGATTAAGGGAAAAGAATCATTTATCAAAAATGTCTCCCGTTGTTTAGGGCGTGACAAAGTGGAGGCATCGCCATCGCCTTTCACCATGCCATCCGATGTCCAGCAGCAGGTTTTTAAAGATGCTGACAGGCAAGAGCTCAAACAACTGTTTAGAAAAAATAGCGAAGCCAATGGCACCCTGGTGTTTGAGTGTGCTGAAGCTGATTTACAGCAAACCCTTCTTGAGGCCATTGGTTCTTTTGAGGAGGGGAGTGTGATTATTGGTGATCACAGTTATTTTCGTGATCAGGTAATCATCACTGCATTACAGGAAAAGCTGAGCACATGTTATCTCTGGGACATGGGAAAATCCAGAGAGGAAAATATGGAAAACGCCGAGACTGCCATGGTGGGAATAACCATGGCTGAATGTGGTCTGGCTGAAAGTGCCACTGCGATTCTTTTTAGTCATAAGGGGTCGGGGCGTTCCGTTTCCTTACTGCCCTCTTATTCCATAACAGTGGTAAAGGCTGCTGATCTTCGCCCTCGTCTTACCCAGGGGATGGAGTTTTTAAAGACCTTAAAAGCTCCCCTTCCTGCATCCATTAACTTTGTCTCAGGTGCCAGTTCCACCGCTGATATTGAGCTTGTTCATGTCAAAGGAGTGCATGGCCCCTTGAAAATAGCCTATGTCGTGGTTGATTAAGACAGAATACAATAAAGACACAAAGGATTAGCGGGATTTATCATGACAGATTTCAGCAAGTTTCAGAAGACAGCAAATTTAAAGGATAGCAGGGAAATAACGATCCGAGCCATCCGGCCGCAAGACAAGGCAATGCTTGAAGATGCCTTTTATGAGCTGGAGAAAGAATCACGCTATACCCGGTTTTTTGGTTTTAAAGAGCATGTCAGCGACGACGAACTGAAACGATTCACCGAGGTTGATTTTGACACTGAAATTGCCTTGGTGATTACGACTGTTGTTGAGGGCAAAGAAATCATTATTGCTGCTGGTCGTTATATCCTGATGACTGATCCGTCTGTCACACCGTTGCGGGCTGAAATTGCCTTTACCGTGGAAGAGGACTACCAGGGACAAGGGCTTGCCGGTCGTCTGTTTGAACAACTGCTGGTTATTGGGAGAGCGAAAGGCGTCTCAACCTTTGAGGCGGAAATATTACCGCAAAATAAGGCAATGGTTGCTGTCTTTGCCGGAAGAGGGCTGCTCATGAAAAAAACAATGGTTGATGGCCTGGTGCATGTAACCCTTTCCCTGAAATGAACAAAAGGCACTGGTAAACACTTACAGATCAAGATTCACAGAAAATATGTATGGATCGTGAGCGGTTAGACAAAAGGAATATGACATGGAAAAATTGACAGTAGAAATACTTGTTTTTATGGGGTTTCTCGGAGTTGCAGCGCTGTCAAAAGTATTTTTGGAAAGGATCAATTTTCCCTTTACGGTAGGACTTGTGGTTATTGGTATTGTTTTTGGTTTTTTTGCTTCAAACTCAGATTCACTCACCTATCTGAATAATATCGCTTTAACGCCTGCTATTATCATGTCTCTCATTCTTCCGGTGCTGATCTTTGATGCGGCTATCAATATCAAGACACGCGCTCTGCTCAACAACATTGTACCGATACTGCTTCTTGCAGTGCTTGGGCTTCTTCTATCTTCCTTTATTATCGCAGTTGGGCTTTCAGTCTCAACAGAACTCTCGTTGCTGCTTGCCCTCCTCTTTGGTGCCCTTATTTCCGCCACAGACCCGGTGGCAGTGATAGCGCTTTTTGAAGAGGTGGGAGCTCCTCGACGCCTGACCACACTTGTTGATGGTGAAAGCCTTTTTAACGATGCCACAGCGATTGTGCTCTTTACCATTGTACTGGGTATTATCGTACAGGATGGCAATGGCGCTAATCCAACTGTTTTTCAGGCGGCAGGCAACTTTCTTTTCACACTCATTGGTGGTCTGGCAGTGGGAACCATCTTAGGGTTTCTTGGATTTTCACTTTTCAAATTTGATAAAAAGAGTGGTTCATTTATTATGACCATTTCTATTGTTATTGCCTATCTCTCATTTATTGTTGCCGATGAAGTTTTGCATGTTTCCGGTGTGATGTCGACACTTGCCGCAGGGATTGTCCTCAGTCATTTTTCTCCTCGTTCCACCACCTCAGATGAGGCCCTTAATGAAGCGAAAACCTTCTGGGAATATATGGCCTTTGTGGCCAACAGTCTGATTTTTTTACTACTTGGCCTCACGGAATTCCAAACATTTACCTCAACCCAAGACCCTCTGGGCATGATAAAAGTGCTCCTTATAACGATTCTATTGGTAACGATTGCTCGTGCTCTTGTGGTGTATACGATTATACCTCTCTATAATCGTTTCAGTAAAACATCCTCAATCTCAAAAGCCTACCAGCTGATTCTTTTTCTCGGAGGCCTCCGAGGTGCGGTACCGGTGGCACTGGTGCTGGCAGTTCCTGTAAATGTGCCTCATCGTTCTTTGATTGTACAGATTACCCTTGGGTATATCCTTTTTACCTTACTTGTTCAGGGGACCACCATGAAAGGACTCATGAGAAAACTTGGCCTCAAGGCAGAGGATTCTGATTTTGACGATGTCGAAACCACAGTAACAACCTTTACAGTGCCCAGTCCTGAATTTGGTGTCCTTCTCTACACTCAACTCATAACCTCCTTCCAGGATGATGGTCTTTTTGCAAGCCGTGCAAGAGCAGATGGGAATGAGCGCCATTGTCGTCTCAGTAAGAAAGGGCATTTTCTTGAACTTTCACTGACTCAACAAGGCGTGGACATGACCACGACCCCGCAAGATAAGGCCTATGCAGCTCATATACTCTCCAATACCGTTGCCAGTCTGGAAGATTCGGTGAAAAGCCTCCAAAATGTTCTTGTTGAGAATCAAAACACAATTCGCTGAATATCAAATATTAAAAACAAGAAAGCAACTACCGATCATGGGAAAACATTATGAAAAAAAGCCTTTATATTGCAAGTCTTGAGCCCAACAGCGGCAAGCTGGTGGTCACACTTGGAACAATGGAAGTACTATCCCGGCAGGTTGAACGGCTTGGGTTTTTTCGGGTCATTACCCCAGGTTCAGCTGAAGAAGATAATCATATTCGCCTACTGGCCAGTCGCTATAAGCTGTGCATGACTGCAGACGAAATGGTTGGGGTAACCCATGAGCAGGCAAAAACCTGGATTGCCGCCGGAGAGGAAAAGCGTCTTCTCAGTGAGATCGTATCACGTTTTAAGGCAGCAGAGGAAAAATGTGATTTCCTGCTCTGTGAGGGGCCGGATATCACCCATCTTTCTGAAAGTTTTGACTATGATATCTCCTTGCGCATAGCTCGCGAACTTGGTTGTCAAACCATCTATGTTTCTTCAGGCTACAGAGCATCAGTGCCAGAGCTGCTGGAGAATATAAAGGTGGCGGAAAAGAGCTTTCGCCAGCTGCAAATGGAGCTGCCGGCTGTCCTTGTCAACCGGGTTGACCCGGATATTCTTGTTGCAGCAGAAGAAGAGTTACAGAAAACCTTTGGCAGTGAGGTGGTTATCAACCTTCTCCCGGAAGTGGAAAACCTCAGCAATGCCACCATGGGAGAGATTGTGGATGGTCTGCAGGCAGAATGGTTCAGCGGTCCTGAAGATAATCTGCAGAGAACTGTGGCAGATTTTAAGGTGGCAGCCATGGGACCTGCTAATTTTCTTGATCATCTTGAAAAGGATGATCTGATTATTACTCCGGGTGATCGACCGGATATTATTGTTACCACCCTTGCGGCCATTGCCTCTAAAAATTATCCTTCTCCGGTTGGTATCCTGCTCACTGGTGACATCACACCTGATTCTTCCATAGGCAAACTTCTCAGTGGATTGGATGAGATATCAATCCCCATTTATCGTGTTGCTGCCGACACATACCGTACGGCCATGAAGGCCTCAGCCGTGCGAGGTGTGCTGCGTCCGGAAAATGAACGTAAGATCGCCAAGGCACTGGGAATGTTTGAACGCAGTGTTGATGTGAGCAGCTTGCAGGAGAAAATCAGGTTGACCCCGAGCACTATTATGTCACCCCTGATGTTTGAATACTCCCTCTTTCAGCGTGCCCGGCAACAGCGCAAACACATTGTACTGCCGGAAGGTGACGATGATCGCATCCTGCAGGCAGCAGAGCTGTTGTGTCTCCGTGATGTGGTTGATCTCACCATCCTTGGTGATGAAAAGAAGATGCGGTCCCGGGCATCAGGCCTTGGCCTTTCCCTGGAGGGCGTAAACTTCATTGACCCGCAAACATCCAGCTTAACCCGGGAATTTGCCGAGACCTTGTGTCAGTTGCGCAAAAAGAAAGGGTTGACCATGGATAACGCTCTGGATGCGATGATGGATTACAGCTATTTCGGCACCATGATGGTGCATAAAAATATGGCTGACGGCATGGTGTCGGGTGCAGCTCATACCACGGCCAATACCATCCGGCCTGCGTTCCAGTGTATCCGTACTCCTCCTGATGTCGTTGTGGTCTCTTCTGTTTTTCTGATGTGCTTTGATACCAGGGTTCTGATCTATGGTGATTGTGCGGTGAATCCCAATCCTAACCCTGAACAACTGGCTGAGATTGCAATCAGCTCGGCAAAGACTGCGCAGATGTTTGGCATAGAGCCCATCGTGGCCATGCTTTCCTATTCAAGTGGCTCTTCCGGGGCCGGTCAGGATGTTGAACAGGTACGTGAGGCTGTTGCGATTGCCAGGGAACGCAGGCCGGATCTGAAGATTGACGGCCCAATCCAGTATGATGCCGCCATTGATGCGACGGTAGCCAAAAAGAAAATGCCGGATAGTGACGTAGCAGGCAAGGCCACGGTTTTTATCTTCCCTGATCTGAACACCGGCAATAACACCTATAAGGCTGTGCAGCGCGCCTCAGGTGCTGTGGCCATTGGCCCGGTGCTGCAGGGTTTGAACAAACCTGTCAATGATTTGTCCCGTGGCTGCATGGTTGCTGATATTGTCAACACCGTAGCCATCACCGCAATTCAGGCACAGGCACTGTCATGAGTCAATATATAACTTCAAAGATATGTCAGGCTGGTGAAATAGGCATTCATGGGAATCTTTTTGGCGGCACCATGCTTGCCTGGCTTGATGAGGCTGGAGCATCTCTTGCTGCGTATCTCTGTGCCACCCCGGACATGGTTACCCTGCAGATGAAAGAAGTGCTCTTCAAACAGCCGGTTAAGACAGGTGATCACATCCGCCTGTTTGGTAATGTTCTACGAGTTGGTAAGAGTTCCATCACTCTGGCCGTGGAGGCGAAGAGGTATCTCTTTGCGCAGCAGGAGTTGGAACTCGTCTGTTCCACAGAAATGATCTATGTTAGGATAAATGCCCAGGGTAAATCCATTGCCATTGATCCACAGGTGAAAGAAAATATTTCTGTTGGCTGATACCATGACATTATCTATCCTTGCCAAAGAAGCCATAAAAACTGCATTGGCCATGACTATTGCCTATGGCATTGCCTTAGCCCTGGATTGGAGTACTCTTATGTGGGCTGGGTTTTCGGTGGCTTTTATCAGTCTCCCAAGTAGCGGGCAATCTTTTAATAAATCAGCCACGCGTATCTAGCCGGTCTGAGTTTTTAGTTACTGAACACTGAACACTGAAAACTTTTAACAATATAAAATATGATGAATCCAATACCGCATGAATTTGCTTTTGGTGAACGCTTACCTGGTATTTGTCAAAGAATAAAATAAAATTGGTTATACCATTGGTTCTGCCTTTGTTTGCTTTAAGAGGGCTATCCACGGAACCATCAATACTACCAAGAAAAGGAGATAATTATGGATCCTCTTGTGCTCACAAAAGAAATGATCACCGTATTTGCTGTTCTCGGTCTGGTCATTGTTCTATTGGTATTCAATCTACTGCGAGTGGACGTTGTCGGACTGCTGGTCATGACTCTGCTGCCCCTTAGCGGTGTTTTAACCGGAAAAGAGGCAATCGCCGGTCTTGGCTCCAATGCTGTGGTTGTTCTCATCTGCGTCATGGTGATCGGTGTCTCACTTGA
Source organism: Desulfocapsa sp. (assembly GCA_029932055.1). Taxonomy (GTDB): domain Bacteria; phylum Desulfobacterota; class Desulfobulbia; order Desulfobulbales; family Desulfocapsaceae; genus Desulfocapsa. The sequence goes on along the minus strand of JAOZQU010000007.1, from coordinate 14,847 downwards.
TAAGACCGGAATCATAAGTAAAATCGCCAGAAAGATAATGAAAATTGCCGGCTCCAGTGAATCTCGAGTGGTTACCTTGCTTGGCCTGGCAGTGGCCACGCCCTCGGCGATCATGTCCAATGTGGGAGCCGTTGCCCTGATGCTGCCCGCAGCCCTTAAAGTGAGTAAACTTAGTGGTATTCCAGCTTCAAAAATCATTATGCCCATGGGATTTTGTGCCAACATGGGCGGAAACCTCACCCTTGTCGGCGCAACCCCTCTCATTATTCTTAACGATGTTATGAGAGGGTGGTGGAGTTCCAACGGGCCATCCGGTGAGAGTTTTGTTCCCCTGGGTCTGTTTTTTATAACTCCCATTGGCATTGCCATGCTTGTGGGCGCTCTGGCCTATTTTCTTCTGATCGGCTGCAGGTTACTTCCAGCACATGAAGACAATGAAGACGCTGGTGTTGCCAGCGCCAGGCTCCGTGAACTCTATGGAGACGAAGTGGGAAGAGGGTTTGAATGCGTTGTCCCTGGAGATTTCTCCGAACAGTCTCTCGGTCAACTTGATCTTCGCCAGAAATATAAAGTCACAGCGCTGGCAGTCGCCGATACCAAAGGAAACGAAAAAATACTGACCCCTGAGAGTACAACTCTGATAGGGCCTGGAGCTGTTGTTTTTATGGCGTGCCATGAAGAAGCCCTGCAGGAGCTTATCAATGATTTAGGCTGGCAGCCACGCGATTCTTTTGAGACCTTTGTGGCCGAGTCATCACCGGAGCAGTTTGGTGTGGTGGAGGCCATCATATCTTCCCGCTCTACCTTAAACGGCCACACAATGAAAGAGCTTGGTTTAAGAAAACTCTATGGTGTTAACCCCTTAGCTGTGATGCAGGGAGAAAAAACCTCCATCAGAAATATGGTTGATATCATGCTGAAACCCGGCGACACCATTCTGCTCCATGGCAAGTGGGACAGCCTCCGCACCCTGCAGGAAAGTTGTGACTTAATCTATACTGAAAATCTGCGCGGTGAGGAAATAAGAGAGGACAAGGCTGCCCTGGCTCTGGTAGCCCTCACTGCTTTCCTTGGTCTGGCTTTAGGGACGAACCTGGCCCTGTCCGTGGCCGGCCTGGTTGCCCTGATGATCTTAGTGCTCGGAAAAGTCATGCATATCGATGAGGTGTATAAGGCCGTTGAATGGAAAACCATCTTTCTTGTTGCAGGCCTTATCCCGCTGGGAGCTGCCTTTGCTAAAACAGGAGCAGCTGACTATCTGGCCAATATGATATTGCAACAGATGGATGGCCTCACCACCATGCTTCTCTACCTGATCCTGGCCGTGATGACCTCCTTTTTTGCCATGTTTGTTTCAAATGTGGGCACCACCGTCCTGCTGGTTCCCATTGCCATGAATCTCGCTTCTCAAGTCGGGTGTGACCCACGGGTTGCAGGAATGGTTGTGGCTGTTGCCTCCATCAACACCTTTATGCTGCCGACCCATCAGGTCAATGCCCTTATCATGCAGCCCGGAGGGTATAAAACTTCGGATTATATGCGTGTGGGTAGCGGCATGATGGTGATTTTTTTAATAATTTTGATGGCCATGCTCAAGTTTTTCTATTAAGGGCTCATTCGTAACTGAAAATTAATAACCACATTAACCATCATACAATTTAACCATGCTTGAAATCTACCTTGTCATTGCTATTTTGGCGCTTACTTTTGGTCTCCTGATTTTCACAAAACTGCCACCTGCAGCTATTTTTATAGGGGCCTTGACACTGACCATCACATTCAACATTGCACCCCTCGAAGATTCCCTTAAAGGGTTCAATAACCCCGGTGTATTGACCATAGGTGCACTGTTTATGATTGCGGCAGGGATGTACTCCACCGGAGCCATTTCCATCCTCAGCGAAAAATTGATTGGCCGACCTGCATCAGTGCTCAGTGCTCAGTTAAAGATTTTGCCTAATATCGCTTTTGGCTCTGCTTTTTTAAACAATACCCCACTGGTAGCCATGATGATACCAGTGATCAGGGATCTTTCGAAAAGTTGCGGCCTGGACGCCAAAAAGATTTTTATTCCGTTAAGTTACGCTTCAATATTGGGTGGGACATGCACCCTCATTGGTACCGCCACCAACCTGGTAATTGCCGGCCTGGTCAATGAAACCCTGAAACGAGGCGGCCCTGATCTTCCCCATATGGTACCGGTTGGGATGTTTGATCTCTCCTGGGTAGGTGTTCCCGTTACTCTTGTCGGTCTGATTTTTCTTATGACAGTTGGCAAATGGCTCTTGCCGTCTTCCCCACAGGCACTGACTATTGAGGGACAGAGCCTTCGTAGAATGTTTCGGGTCGAACTGGCTGTAGAAGATAACAGTCCGCTCATTGGCAAATCACTTGATGATGCCGGACTTATGAATAACGAAGGTTTTTCTCTAATCTGTTTACATCGAGGTCCCGCTGGAGAAAGACTGGAGATCAGTCCGCAAACAGTGCTTGCTGCAGGTGATTCAATGGGTTTTTCTGCAGATATTGCCGGTGCCAAAACCCTATGGGCAACAATCGGGTTCAAGCCTCTTTATTCAACCAGTGACCAGAAAGCAGATCGTCATCGGCACCATCTGGTGGAAGTTGTTGTATCACGCAGAAACAACATGATTGGACAACAGATAGGCGAAGTGATAAGCGAAGATCTAAATTTGAAAGTATGGCTGGTTGGTTTTGCCAGGGGTGAGGCTGCCATGCACTATCCTTTGCGTGATGCCGTGATTCAAGCAGGTGATATTGCCTTACTGGAAGTGCAGGATACTTTTTTTTACCGTAATCGAAATGAAATTGAGTTTTCCATGACAAAAAAGCTGCAGGGCGCCAGAATTCAACGGACGGATAAGGCCATGGTCGCTTCAGCCATCACCATGGCCATGGTTTTTTCCGTGGCTTTTGGCTTTATGAGCATGCTTAATGCTTCCCTCCTTGCGGCTGGAGCCATGCTCCTTACCGGCTGTATGAATCTTCATGATGCCGGACGTTCCGTAGATTTTGCCACTCTGATGGTTATTGCAGCAGCCATGGGATTGGAATCAGCTGTAACTGCTTCCGGGCTGTCAGCACAGATCGGGAACTTTTTAGGAATGCTGGGAGGAGACAACGCTTATCTGGCCCTTGCCGTGGTGTTTCTTGGATGTATTCTTATGGATGCCATGGTCACGAATGTTGCCTCTGCTGTTTTTATGTTTCCTATCTCCATGACTATTGCCTCTTCACTGGGGGTCAGTTTTATGCCCTTTGTTGTTACAGTGATGGTTGGAGCATCCTGTAGTTTTATTTCGCCTGTAAGTTATCAGACAAATCTTATGGTTTATGGTCCTGGTGAATACAAGTTTGGCGATTTTATCAAAATTGGGGTACCGCTTTCTATTTTGGTTGGCGTTGTCACCATATTTCTCACTCCGATATTTTTTCCTTTCAACCCTTAACTCTGACAAAACATAATTTTTGGATGTCTGGATAATGAAATCTACCCTCTTAAATTTCGTAAATATTCGGCTAGCACCCCATCTTCGTTCAATCCGGCGTGTTCACATATGAATCAATATAGTTCACACGCCGGATTAAACGAACCTGGGGCACTATCCAAACATTTACAATTCCGTGGTTGGGGCTGTTTCCAGGTTCAACCCGAATATTTACTAAATTTCCGTCATATCCTGTTTATAATCAACCTGCTTTTCTTTATTGCAGGCCCGGTGACGGCTACTTCAGCTGCGGATGCCACTCCGACCGTTTTAGAAAAAGTCTCTCTGCAACTCTCCTGGAAACATCAGTTCCAGTTCGCTGGTTTCTACACCGCTGTTGAGCAGGGATATTTTGCCGAGCAGGGACTGGAGGTGGAAATTCGTGAGTTTCAGGTAGGGGCTGATCCGATTGTGGAGGTGCCCGCTGAACGTGCTGATTTTGGAATTTATTCCGACGAACTGATTTTCGACCGTATGGAGGGCAAGCCTGTTGTGTTGCTGGCCAATTATTTTAAACGCTTTCCTTTAGTCTTTCTGGCACAACCAGGGCTGCAAAACCTTGCTGACCTCAAGGGGGAACGGTTAATGATCTCCAGCAAGGGAGCTACGTCAATGACCGTTCGTGCCGCCTTCCACAAGGTCGGGTTGATACCTGGTGAAAATCTCGAACTTGTGCCCTCAAGTTTTAATATTGACTCGTTGGTTCGTGGTGAAGTTGATGCCATGGCCGCGTTTCGTTCTAATGAGCCTTTATAACATTTGAGGCCATTTTAAATCCCATATTCGATGATCAGGGCAAAGTTATAGCACTGGAATGTATGCTTCATGACATCACCGAACGTGCATAGACCAGTGCTACGAATCCATTTTAACTTTTAACAAATTCAACATACTTTTAAATGAGATATTTCCGATAATCCCGATAAGCTCTGCCTGGGACGATTTGGCATTTTCATGATGCGTTTCCTGCCATTGAATCTCAGTTATGATAGAAGGATAGTTATAGGATATTATGAAACATATATTGTTGTGTGTGCTGGCTTTGGGATTTTTCTTTTCAGGAAACATATCCCATGCTTCGGGCAATGAAGAAATCGACTATCTGCTCAATCATTTGGCAAATAGCGGTTGTACGTTTATTCGTAACGGGGATGAACATGAGGCAAAAGAGGCCCGTGACCATTTGGAAATGAAATATAATTATGCGAAACGGCGTATCAAAACAGCAGAGGACTTTATTGACAAGATTGCATCTAAAAGCAGTTTGTCACGGAAATTATACGAAGTACATTGCGGGAATGTTAAAATGCCATCAAAGCAGTGGCTGTATGAAGTACTGGCTGCCCACAGGGAACTTATGAATACCATGAAAAAGCAAAAACAGTTCTCGGATACCTCCCCCTCCCAGGGTAAACTATAGTTTCCAATGGTATGCAGATTTGTCCATTGTGGTGACTGAACCACACTTTTGTCTTATTGCTACATCGTTCCACTTAATATATATTATCAAAAATTATGAGAGATGATTGGATGAATTTCGCAATATAAAAAGGAGCAATTTGTGAAGTATTACAAAATTACACCACCACAGTACCATCGAAAAGCACTATCATGCCTTGTGAAAGGTATCCTGCTGCTAGGCGTAGCAGTTTTTCCCCAATCTGTCCTGGCAGATGAAATGAGTGAGTGTGTGTCAAAAATGACGCGACAGGCAGATGATTCCACGACAATGGGTGAGATACGCCAGGAGTGTAAAAAACAGATTAGTGCAACATCATCTGTAGAGAATGGTATGGATTCTTCCGTTGCTTCTGAACGAATGAAACAGGACAAAAAACATGTTCTTCAGCCTTTTACCCTGATGTCTCACAAACCCAATTACATCCTGCTCGGTGCCTATAATTCACAAGGCTATAATCCAGAAGTATATAAAAGTCATTTGGATGACCCGGGACTAAACGTAGACGATGTTGAATCCCAGTTTCAGATAAGTATAAAGTCGCCACTTGCGTTAAATCTTTTTGGTATGATGGATATTTATGGAGCGTATACCAATCGATCCTTCTGGCAAGTCTACAACAGTGAAGAGTCCGCACCATTTAGAGAAACAAACCATGAACCTGAAGGATGGCTGCAGTTTGATACAAACTGGGAGTTCTTCGGCTTTAATAATACTGTGAATTCGCTTGGTATTGTGCATCAATCAAACGGCCGTGGTGGATCATTGTCCAGGAGCTGGAACAGGATTTATGCAAATTTTGTCGTTGAGAGAGGTGCTTTTGCCCTTGCCCTGAAACCCTGGTACAGAATTCAGGAGGATATTGAAGATGACGATAACCCTGACCTTACAGATTATCTGGGTCATTACGAAATTCGAGCGGCTTATAAGTTGAATGACCATGTGTTCAGTGCCATGTCACGCAACAACCTTGAATCAGGTTTTGAGAAGGGTGCTGTTGAATTGAGTTGGAGCTTCCCCCTTGGAGATTATAAATATTTCAAAGGATACGTCCAGTATTTCACTGGCTACGGAGAAAGTCTCATTGACTATGACAACTATGTAAATAAGATCGGCATTGGTATTTCTCTGACAGACTGGTTGTAACTAATGATGAGTTGTAGTCCTTTCAATAGCTGACCGAAAGAAATGCTAATAAGTTTCTTTTTTTTTCAGTCACCCATGTTTCTGCAATCCTCTATATCACCATTCCCTGGTTACATCGCTCAGCGGTGTAACTAATCCTTCGGTGCTCTGCGTCATGATTTTCGCAGCATGGAGAGCTACCAGGTACGTTACACCACAGTAGAAGCGGTATGACGAATGTACGAGTAACATCAATTTTAATTTTTTAAATTCATTAGCACGGAGAAATTTATGGATATTTTTTTTATCTGCCTTGCCGCCCTTATCGGCGGTTATCTGATTTACAGTGTTGTTGTTGATCGTATATTTGGTGTCGATCCCGATCGTGCAACTCCGGTCACCACCATGGAGGACGGAGTCGACTTTGTTGCCATGCCCGGCTGGAAATTATTTCTTATCCAGCTTTTGAATATTGCAGGTGTGGGTCCCATCTTTGGGCCTATCCTCGGTGCCCTGTATGGGCCTGTTGCCCTGATCTGGATTGTTATCGGTTCAATCTTTGCCGGTGGTGTCCATGATTACTTTTCCGGCATGCTTTCCATCCGTCATAATGGAGAGTCAATTCCTGAGGTTGTGGGCTATACCCTGGGAAATGCTGTGAAACAGTTTATGCGTGGTTTTTCCATCATCCTTCTATTGCTGGTGGGTATCGTCTTTGTTTCCAGTCCGGCTCAACTCCTGACTAATCTGACCGGTATTCCCATGGGAGTTCTGGTGGCTGTCATCTTCTGCTACTATTTTATCGCAACTATCCTGCCTGTTGATAAAATTATTGGTAGAATCTACCCCTTTTTTGGAGCAGCTTTAATTTTCATGGCCCTCAGCCTGATTGTTATGCTTTTTGTGGGCGATTATGATATTTATCCACAACGCAGTCTGTCTAATTTGAACCCTCAGGGATTACCACTCTGGCCGCTCATGTTTATCACCATCGCCTGTGGGGCATTAAGCGGCTTTCATGCCACTCAAAGCCCGCTTATTGCACGTTGTACCGGCAATGAACGGCAGGGGCGTCATATCTTTTACGGTGCCATGATTCTTGAGGGTATTATTGCACTGATCTGGGCAACTCTGGCCATGTCTTTTTTTGATACTCCTGACGCTTTGAATGAAGTGTTGAGTAAAGGTGGCCCTGCACTTGTGGTGAATACTATTTCCAAAGAACTTTTAGGTGGAATGGGAGCATTTCTTGCTGTTATTGGTGTTGTTTTTCTACCCGTCAGTTCCGGTGATACAGCGTTTCGTTCTGCTAGATTGATCATTGCCGACTTTCTTCACCTTTCACAGAAGAGCAATACGAAACGACTCTTGATTGCTGTTCCACTTTTTGTTGTGGGCTTTATTGTTTCCAAGACGGATTTCAATATTATCTGGCGTTATTTTGGTTGGGCAAATCAGACCCTGGCCACAATTGTCCTCTGGACTGCTGCTGTATACCTCATGCGTAGAGGCCGGTTTCATTGGATAGCCACTATTCCTGCAATTTTTATGACGGCTGTGGTTGTTACGTTTCTTTTTTACTCGGATATTGGTTTTGGTATGTCGATGCAGTTTGCAACAATTATCGGTACCTGTGCCTCCCTTGTCTGTTGTGTTCTCTTTTTTCTAAAAAGAAATACGAATGCTATCCAGTTAAATCCAGAAACAGAATAAGCAGTGATTCTCAACCAGAGGAAAATAGATATGACTTTAATAAAATACGTAATACCTGGAATGATTCTGTGTTTATTCAGCCTCACTCAGGCATTTGCCGGTGAAGAGCTTGTCACGGTTGAAGGTGTAGAATGGAAGTCCACCATTACCCATCAATCCAGTGCCTGTAAAAATATAGGGCAGAATATCGACAAGACCCATACGTATGTGATCCTGGTAAAAACTGATAAAAAAGTAGTTGTTGTGCATCGTAAAAGCGGGATCAGCTACTACGGTAAGGTTGATACGGAAAACCCCATGGTCATCCATTACTGGGCAAGTTATCTCAAGGATGGTGGAGTAGTCACAGAACGATTACGATTTGAGAGATCCGATGAAACAAATGGTAAAGGCAAGTCAGACTGGAACTGGTCGGATGGCCTGATGAGTTGCGGTGGACACTATAGTTTTACAGCAGTCAAGGTTGAAAAATAATAATAAGTTTTCAGTTACTGAACACTGATGGACTCGTGAAAACCTCAACTTTTTGCTATCCCGTTATTCCCGCGGCGGGAATCTAGTCATTTTACTACGTTCTGGATTCCCGCGGGAATGACGGAGCTGGGGACTTTTTACGACGCTATCAACACTGCTAACTGAAAACTTTTAACAATACGAAATGAAACAATAATTGTTTAGGGGTGCCTGCACAGAGATGGGGTGCTCCTGCACAGTTACAAATTACCAACTTTTAAAACAGGATTATAATGCAATCATTAATACGTTTGGTCGGTTTCCTGATGCTCGCGGCAGGCTCTTTGAATGGCTGCGCCGGTTATACAGAGTTATCAGAGGGTGGTGTCGATATGGCACAAATCCCGATAATAGAAAATCCCAGTGGCAAGAGTTATCCGGGCAAGTTCATCTGGCATGATCTGCTGACGCCGGATGCTCATTCTGCCGCAACCTTTTACGAACAGCTATTTGGCTGGAAGATTGAATATCATGGAGACTATGCGATAGTAAAAAATGGTGATAAAGCCATTGCCGGAATCCTACAGGTGGAGCCGGCAGCCGGCAAAACCAGAGAAGGCATCTGGATAGCTTCCGCATCTGTGGCTGATGTGGATGCCGCTGCCGATTTAGTAATGGCCAATGGCGGAACAATACTGAAAGGCCCGCTTGATATGGGCGAACGTGGTCGTGTTGTGATGATCAGTGATCCACAACGTGCCAACTTGGTCTTGCTTCAAGCCAAAGGCGGAGATCCAGTTGATACCAAAGCACAAATTGGTGACTGGTTGTGGAATGAAATCTGGACTGATAAGCCGGAAACCATTGAAAAGTTTTACCGGCAGGTGCTTGGCTATGACGAACTGCTTTCCGGGGATGATTATGATGTGTTTATGCATGAGGGTAATTGGCGTGCAGGTCTCCGCCATTTACAGGATGCAAAACATATGCTCTGGGTACCGGTTGTACGGGTTGCAGACCCTTATGCAATCACCCGACGCGTGAAAGAATTAGGTGGAGTTGTGTGGGTTACCCCTGATGAGGCGCCAGGCAATGGTGATATTGCTTTAATTGGCGATACCACAGGTGCTCTGCTGTTAGTACAGAGATGGCCTTCGCAGGCTGCTAAAGGAGAAGAATGATTATGAAACAGGTTATCAAAACACTCGCATTTTTTCTGGCGCTCTCTTCTCTACTGTTTATAGGTGGTTGCAGTGGTTCCGGAGGTGGATACTCATCGACGTCTTACAGTGTATATAGTGGTTATGGTTACCCTGCCGGCTATGGGTATGGCTATAGGTATGATGATATTGATATTGACATTGACCGTAATGACAGAATGGAAGCACGTGTCGACAGGCGAGCGAACGTGAGAACTCACACGGCTTCTCGTTCTGGCAGCATGGGGCGTCCTGCAGGAATGTCAAGAGGGGGCGGAGGCCGTCGCCGCTAGGCAGCCGCCTAGACTGAAGTTTGTTTTTTTTGATGTTTTATATAAAAGGCATCCTGCCAGAGGAGTGTTGTTTGACTTTCACACTTTGTGGCGGCTCGATCTAACGAGTCATGGGTGTTATTTAAAAGGAGGCTTTACATGGAAGGCAGGGTTCTTGATTTTGTCGCACTGGGTATTTTAATCGCAGTGGTAATTATTATTCTTTATGGAGTTATCTATATACATGATATTCCATACAACATAGCAAAAAAACGTAATCACCCTCATACGCATGCGATTCATACGGCAGGCTGGGTCAGTCTCTTTCTGATGCATGCGCTGTGGCCTTTTTTGTGGATATGGGCAACTCTGTATGTACCGGAAAAAGGGTGGGGAATGTCGTCGCATGGCGGCAATGAACCAAAATCTGATGTTCCGGTTGATCAAAATGCTGCCATTCTTGCTTTACAAGCGCGAGTAGCTGCTCTTGAAGAGAAGCAAAAGTCTGCTCCTCCTAAGCAAAAAACAAAATCAGCAACTAAGGAGGCATAAGCATGGAACTTATATTACTGACGATCTACTTTAGTTTTTGCTGGGTCATTATCAAAATTTTTAAAATTCCGATCAACCAGTGGACAATAACCACCGTGTTTCTTGGCGCTGTGGTTATGCTTGGAACAATATTAATGTGCATGGCCTATTTCCATCCTGCCTCCACGGTTGCCAGAAGTTATTTTATTTCAACCGACATTGTTTCTAATGTACGCGGAAAGGTTATTGAGGTACCTGTAAAGACCAATGTTTCCTTAGAAGAGGGGGATATCCTGTTCAAAATTGATCCTGTTCCTTTTCAGGGAAAAGTTGATTCAATTCAGGCTCAATTGGATTTTTCCAGAAAGCGGTTGGAAGACTCCATTAAACTTGTCAAACTGGCAGGTGGTGCAAAATTTGATATTGACCTGTATAAAAAAGAAGTACAGAGCCTGGAAGGTCAATTGGATACTGCTCAGTTTAATCTGGATAGTTGCATCGTACGAGCACCTGGTAAGGGTTTTGTGACCCATCTTTTGGTACGCCCCGGCCAGATGGCAGTTCCTTTGCCTATTGCTCCGGTGATGACTTTTATAAATGCTGATACTGAGATGTTCATAGCCTGGTTTACCCAGCATCCCATGCAAAATATTGAAGTCGGTAACGAGGCAGAGGTGATTTATCCGGGGATACCGGGAAGGGTGTTTAAGGCCAGGGTTGCTCAAATTTTACCAGCGCTTGCTGAAGGTGAACTCTCCGTAAAAAAAGATATGGTTTCAGCGTCAACCCAGCTCCCCGAGGGGAAGATACCTATTATCCTGAAATTTGAGGAGGATATGAGTGACTTCTACATCCCCCTGGGTAGTGATGCTGTTGCGGCAATATATAGTCATCGCGCCCATCATATCCAAATTCTAAGAAGAATCTTGCTGCGCGTTGAAAGCTGGCGGAACTTTTTGCACTTTCATTAATTAATCAGGAATAAACAAATGATGATTACCAAGAATAGTAATGGCTATCTCGTAAGTGGTGTGGTGTCAGGACTCGCAATGCTTTTTCTCTATGGGTGCGCAGGGCCCGTCGCCACCCAGGAGGAGGCAACCGCATCTATTAAAGGTGAGGTTGTGGAAGAGAGGGTACCGGAAAGTTTTGCCGCAAAGGCGGAGCAGGGTACTGTGGATGATGGCTGGATTAAGAGTTTTAATGATCCGACTTTGATACAGCTTACAGATGAAGCCCTGGCAGCAAATCCAGGTATTAAAATTGCCCTGGCCAAAGTTGAGCAGGCCAATGGCCTGACCCGACAGGCTGAAGCTGGTCTTAAGCCTACCGTTGGTTATGCCGGCGGGTATAAGGATAAGGAATATGAAGGATCAGGTAGTGGCAAAGGAGGTGGTTCTGGAGGCTTGGCCATATCATGGGAAGCTGATGTCTGGGGCCGTATTGGTACTGATATTGCCGGCAGTGAGCAGGAAACAGCTGCAACTGTTGCAGATTACCAGTTTGCCAGACAATCCCTGGTTGCATCTGTTTCCAACGGCTGGTTCATGGCAAACACGGCAAAATTCCAGCATCAGTTTGCCGAAGATGTTGTTAAACTCCAACAGAAACGAGTTGAGGTTGCCACTGTCATGCAGGAAATCGGCAAAGGAACAGAAAGGGATACTCATTTGGCTCGCGGGGCAGCTGCATCTGCGGGAGAAGCTGCTCGGGACGCGTTATCTGCCTCTGAAAAGGCACTTCGCAGTCTGGAACTGCTGCTTGGGCGCTATCCATCGGCAGAGCTTAAAACAGCAGATAAACTCGTTGCTGTACCACCACCTGTTCCAGCAGGTATTCCCACTGCAATAATGGAGCGCAGACCAGACCTTATTGCCGCCGAACATCGGGTGGCAGCTGCTTTTTTCAAACAAAAAGAGGCGGAACTTCTCCATCTTCCCCGTTTCAGCTTTTCCCTTGGAATAGGCTTAAACTCTATAAATGATGCCATCGCGGGTCTAAGTGCCGGTTTTTTTGGTCCCCTGTATACCGGCGGAGCCATTGAGGCTGAAGTGGACAAAGCAACGGCTGTACAGAAAGGTGCCATTGCCGCCTATGCCCAGGTAGCTCTAAAAGCCTTTAAGGAAGTGGAAGAGTCACTGGCCGCTGAAGAACATCTTCTTAAACGGGAAGAATATTTGAATATTGAAGTGAGAGAGAATAAAAAAGCGTACGATCAGACCATACAGCAGTATGAAATCGGTCAAATCAATCTGCTTGATGTCTTAACTGTTGAAAATAAATGGATCGCATCACGCATTGCTGAAATGGATGTTGCAGGACAGCGTCTGGTGAACCGGGTGAATCTCCATCTCGCACTCGGAGGCAGCTTTGAAGAAATGCCGGTTGCAGCAGAGCAGCAATCAGAGCAGCAATAAAAAAATGACTGCATCTAATGCAGCTGTTGTATTCGTTGTCGACGATGATCCGTTGATCCGCGATTCGCTGAAACAACTTGTCGCATCTGTGGGACTCCAGGCAGAAACCTTTTCATCCGCAGGGTCTTTTCTGAATACGGAACTGCCTGACAAATCCTGCTGTCTGGTGCTGGATATCCGGATGCCGGATTTGAGTGGCCTGGATCTTCAAGCTGAATTAATAAAAAGAAAAGTTTCCATACCCATTATTTTTATTACCGGGCATGGCACTGTACCCATGAGTGTCAAAGCAATGAAGGCCGGAGCTGTAGAATTTTTAGAAAAACCATTGGAAGACCAGGTACTCATTGATGCCATTCAGTATGCTATAAAACAGCACACTCAAATACGAGTTGAACAAAGCGCCATCAGTATGATCAAAAGACGTATTAGATCTCTTACATCGCGGGAACATGATATTCTTCTGCTTGTTTCTGCTGGTACACTGAACAGGCATATAGCTGACAAACTCAAGATGAGTGAAAGTACGGTAAAAACACATCGGGCCCGTATCATGGGCAAGATGGAGGTGAGATCTTTGGCGGAGTTGGTGCGAGCTACTGAAAAAGCCGGCATGCAGCACACCTGAACCATAGGAAGAAAATGTTCACTGCACTGGCTGTTCTCGCTGAAAAGGTCAGCATAAGAAGGGTTCGTCAGTAGCGTCTTCTTGAGAAAATTTATCTAATAAAAAAGTGCCCTTGATTGTTATTTGTCCACACAACAGAGGTTCATTTTGGTGCAAAACAGATATTCACAACCAGGAATTGTTTTTAGGAAAATTTTGATTTCCCGATACATGAACATACTCATTAAACCTCATCCCTGAAGCATTGAACAACAGCCTATTATTACCGTAATAATCTTTGCTGGAGAAGCTCTTGCAGTTCTCGTCGTCCATGCAACACACAGTGAACATAGACCTCATCGCCAGTTATTTGATAAATGATGCGATATGGCTTGTAGTGAATCTCACGAAATTCATAAACGTCTATTCTCTCAAGCTCTGGCAGAAAAGATCCCCTCTTTGGTTGCAATTTGAGACTATTAATAGTATTTTGCAAGTTACCAAAAAACTTATCCGCATTATCAACAGAATCGTATTTCGCGACATAATTATATATATCGAAAATATCATCTTCGGCTTCAGCAACTAAAAAAACACTATACTGCTTCACCTTTTACATTCCTCAATACGACTACGAATGTCAGCAAAGGATTGAGTTACTGGCTTGACCTTGCCCTGTAGTTGACTCTTTTTACTTTGTGCCAAGATTTTAAGCATGGCCATGCTCTCTTGGGTTTGTTCAAAAACTCGAATATCCTGCATGATGACTTTTGCCTCACCATGTTGGGTAATGATAATCGTATTCTGCTTTCGAGTAATATCACGAACAACTTCTGAAACATGAGCTTTAATATAACTAATCGGCTTTACAACTTGAGAATATTTCATACGACACCTCCTTTGACCTGATTGTAACCCATTAATTGGTCAAAAACAACGTCTGTCCTCTTTTGGGATAAGGTGTTAGTAAACCAGTCATTCACTGACTAATCGTCAAAAACAAATGCAAACAGTTAACCGAACACTTCATAAAAATAGAAATTTTGTGCTATCCATCAGGGAAGATAAGCCGATACAAAACGCATTGTTCTTTGACAGATTTTGCAAAGTAACGGATCGCTTTTATGAAACGATTTCTGTTTATCTCTCCAATTTTTAGATTTTTCTACAGGGGTTGGTGTTACAAGAAGTTTGTCAGTAATTTCTTTAAACTTTTTCGTTACTCTACTGGTTAGGGCGGAATCAGATTGAAGACATTAGCCGTAAAAATATCGCAGAATATGTCGAACATTTGCATGATCGTGATTTGACAATGATAGTTAATAAAGCAGGCATTTTGGAACCGGAAAATGTGGCAGAGGGGCTTTGGCTATTCGTATTGGAATAATAGCCCCTGAAATCCAGATAAATCTTTTCAGGTGATGAATATAAACATCATTTTCCTTGACCATGGCAATTGTGATGAGTATGTTCATCACAATTGCATTTTCACCCTACAAATAGGCAACTGGTATTCATGAACATGAATGATTTACTTCTAATAAGTACACTCATTAAGGAGT
>JAOZQU010000300.1 GCA_029932055.1 Desulfocapsa sp. | reverse complement strand
GGGAAGCGCTCGAGCGTGTGATGACTGGAGAAGCCTATGCCGCAGTGGATATTCTGCCGGTTCTGCAGTATCAGATCAACCGTTTGGTTTCTGAAGACATCAAACTTGGCGGTGTGACAAATGTGCAGTTTCCTGTACAGATAATGGTAAGAAAAGAACACGCCAGACTCATACCGTTGATCAATCGAGCAATCGCATCCATTACACCTGAGGAGCGCACAGTTATTCACAGAAAGTGGATGATGCACAATGTTATCAGCTCACCTGATTATACATTACTGTGGCAGATTTTGGCTGGCGGGTTGCTTTTGATTACAATTATCCTCATTTGGAACCGTCTCATGGCACGAGAAATTGTCCTGCGTAAACAAATAGAAGCACAATTACGGAAGCTTTCGCAGGCGGTCGACCAAAGTAATAACACCATTATAATTACTGATTTGAATGGTATTATTGAATATGTTAATCCTGCCTTTACATGCGCAACGGGTTATACCTCTGAAGAAGCCATTGGTCAAAATCCGCGTATTCTGAAATCAGATTGTCAAAAAGCCTCTATTTATCAAACAATGTGGGACACCTTGACTCAAGAAGGGGCATGGAAGGGAGAGCTATGCAACAAACGCAAAGATGGCAGCCTCTATTGGGAATTTATAACCATCTCATCAATCAAGGATAAGTCGGAAAAAACGACCCACTATGTTGCTGTCATGGAGGATATTACAGACCGAAAAAAAGCTAAAAAGGAGAAGGAAAAACTGACAGCACAGCTTCATCAAGCACAAAAACTGGAATCCATTGGTTTGATGGCGGGAGGAGTAGCCCACGATCTGAACAATATTCTTGCAGGGATTGTCGGGTATCCTGAATTGATACTTCACGATTTGCCGGATGATAGCAGGTTGAGGAAACCAATTGAAGCTATACGGGAATCAGGTCAAAGAGCTGCAATGGTAGTAGCCGATTTACTTACTGTTGCCAGAGGTGCAGCCAGTACCAGAGAATCCTGTAATCTTAACACTTTGATTCAAGAATACCTGAACTCACCAGAATGCATTAAGCTCAAATCATACCATCCACAGGTAACTTTACAGGATCAACTTACTGCTGTTCAATCAACTATTTCCTGCTCGCCTGTTCATGTTAAAAAATGTCTCATGAATCTGGTAACAAATGCGGCTGAAGCCGCAAATGATAATGGAACCGTCACGATATCCACCTGTAATCAGGATGTCGACAATACTGCAGCCACCGAATTGACTGAAGGTGTCTATGTTGTTATTAGTGTGCAGGATACCGGATCTGGTATAGCTAAAAAAGATCTGGGTCATATTTTCGAGCCGTTTTACACTAAAAAGATCATGGGAAGAAGTGGTACCGGCCTGGGACTGACCGTAGTCTGGAACACCATGGAAGATCATAAAGGGAAGGTAGTGGTCGATAGTGATGCTCAGGGAACATGCTTTCAACTTTACTTTCCGATAGTGGAAGAAGTAGAGAAAAAGGCTGCTGCTAACAATAATAACCAAGAAGTTATTACCGGTAACCGTGAGCATATCCTGGTTGTGGATGATGAACCACACTTGCGTGATATTGCAAGTCAAATGCTACACTCTCTGGGGTACAAGGTTGATGTTGCCTCTTCCGGCGAGAAAGCTATTCAATTGGTCAAAAACACTAAATTTGACATAATTATACTCGACATGCTTATGGAACCAGGAATTAATGGTCGCCAAACCTACGAGAAAATACTTAGTGTCAACCCGAATCAACGAGCCATTGTTGCCAGTGGATTTTCTGAGAGTACAGATGTAAAGGCAACTATTAAACTCGGAGCTAATGGGTTTATTAAGAAGCCATATACAATGGATTCTCTCGCACGAGCGGTAAAAGTGGGGTTAAACAGTTAAAATCGGCACAATGTGACATGAGGCTGGTATACTTGGAGAAACGTATTTTAAAGGGGTGGGTACCGCTTAGTGACACCCCTTGAGCAAGTTGACCAAATCTATAAAATTGTTATAATGCTGACAATACATACCAAATCAGGACAACCCTACTTCAGGAAACCTAAGCTCATGACTCCAGCTACACCTTTACTTATCCTATTCATTCCTTTTTTACTTTTTTTCCCTGCTTGTACTGATGCCAATACAGACGACTCTTCTGCAGCCCCTGTTTTCATCTCTAACGAAAAACCATATAAACATATTATTCAGGAAACAGTTATCATTGACTCGCAGGAATACATTATTCCTGCATCATGGCAGGGGCAGAGGCTTGGGGTTAAAGCCCTTACAAAACCACCTCTTGTTCAGGTACCGCCGGAATTCGTTAAGGATGGTGGTACAATATATCTGTTGCCCGAAGCCTGTGAAGCATTCAAAACAATGGCTGAAGAGGCAAAACAAAACGACATTGCAATAACAATAGATTCGGGATACAGGAGTGCATGGTACCAGAAAAAAATATACAAACGATTAATGGAAAAAGGAAAAAGTTTTGAAGAAGTTGCACGCTA
The DNA here is from genome assembly GCA_029932055.1 of Desulfocapsa sp. Classification (GTDB taxonomy): domain Bacteria; phylum Desulfobacterota; class Desulfobulbia; order Desulfobulbales; family Desulfocapsaceae; genus Desulfocapsa. The sequence continues at coordinate 1,184 of JAOZQU010000300.1, read as the reverse complement.
TGTTGCTCCACCAGGCTACTCCGAACATATGCTCGGACTGGCAGTGGACTTTCACCCTAGTGACTGGCGCTTTGTCGACTCACCTGTATACCCGTGGTTAAAAAAGCACGCTGAAGGCTTCGGCTTTTCAGAAACCTATCCTGAAAGTAGTCCAGACAATAAACCATGGGAACCATCACACTGGAGATACCATTCCCCCTCCCCCTTAATATCTGAGTAATTTGACTCTTTCCTTCCAATACCATAGAATACATAAATATTAGGGAATGGTGGCTGGTATTCCATCAGAGGACATGCTTTTATTATCATGTCACCGCTGGAAAATGAACAGCCGGGATCACCCAATTCATGCCAGAACGGAGGCTGCCACCAGGATCGTTCCCTTCAATGGATTCAATCGGCATATCGTACATTCTATACAAAGAAATTCGAGTAGAACTACAATATGTTTAACATTCCTTTTTATAGAAAGTTCCGGTTTAAATTGGCAACTGCCTATAGCCTGCTGATTGCAGCTATTATTGCTGCCACAGGTGTATAGAGTTTTCAGGCTGCTGAAAAACAATTTCGTCATCTTCTTTTTCAGGAATTTAAAAGTACCCGCAAGGTAAGCAATAATTTTCTCAAGTTTGTTGAACAGACTGCGCTTATCACAGCAAGAAGTGTGGCGACTGACAATACCTTACAGGAGCTTTTAGCGGCAGACGACACAAAAGCCCTTGCTTCTCGACTTCAGTATTTCATGCAAAACAATACATCTGATGCCATCACCTTGTTCAATAATGAAGGACGAGTTCTGGCCCGTGGCCATGATCCGCAAACCTTTGGTGATTCGTTGCTATCTTTTGATCTTGTAAGGGATATCATTAATGGCAAAAAAGTCGCAACCGCAATTGTTCAGGATCTTGACAGTTTCATACTCTATGCCAGTGCTGATTTTGCCAATCCCGCAACAGGCAAACCTATACATATCCTTGCAGGATACGCGCTTAACAACAGTTTTGTAGACCACGTCCAGGAAAATAGCCCCATTGAGATTTCACTGGTTCGGGAACGTTCAATAATATCAACCACTCTCCTCAGCAACAACCGTCGTATTACCATTCTTCCAATTCCTTTTCTTGAATATGAAATACTTCTTGCCAACCCCGGCCAGGTTATGGAAGCCCATTTCCTTGGCCATG
>JAOZQU010000088.1:2843-13818 GCA_029932055.1 Desulfocapsa sp. | reverse complement strand
CTAAATGAAGTGATGGCACAAAATGACGAATTCAAAACATTAATAATTAACCGTTGTCAATTGATTATTGATTATTAATAAAAACATTTTTCTGACAATCTCCTGAAATAACAACATAAATAATCAATAATCAATAATCAATTGTTAACGACTAATAACTAACGCTTAGCCTGACGGCTATGCCTTTTAGGGGGCTTCCCGGAGCCTCCTGCACTGCATGAGGAACTTCATTAGTACAGAAAAGATGATTGACCGTTGTGTGGAGATCATAAAGAAAGGAGGGCAACTCGATTTTCAGCAGGCCCTTGCTCTTGCCGAGAACGCAGATCTTGACGAGTTATGTCTGGCTGCTGATAAGCTCTGCCGTGATATCCATGGAAATTGTTTTGATCTCTGTTCCATCATTAACGCAAGGTCAGGTAAATGCTCCGAAGATTGTTGCTACTGTGCCCAATCATCACGTTATAACACAAACATAGATGTCTACGAACAGATTGCTGTTGAAACTGCCCTTGCCCAGGCCAGGGAAAATGATGCATACGGAATCAAACGTCTGTCTCTTGTTACAGCAGGACGAAAGCTGGAATTCCAACAGATTTGTGATTTGGGTGAGTTGTATTGTTCAATGGCAAAAGACACTCAATTGCTGTTTTGTGCTTCCATGGGATTTCTCACTCCTGAAACTGCCAGGCAGCTAATCTCTAACGGAGTTCGTCGGTATCACTGTAATCTTGAAAGCTGTCAGGAATTTTTCCCCTCCATCTGTTCCACCCATACCTGGCAAGAGAAAGTCGAAACCCTGAATATTGCACGCTCGGCTGGTATGGACCTCTGTTCCGGTGGCATAATCGGCATGGGCGAAAGCTTAAACCAGCGTCTGCAACTGGCTTTTGAATTACGGGAATTAGGTGTCCATTCCATCCCCATTAATATTCTGACATCCATTGATTCCACTCCTCTATCTTCCATTGTTCCCATATCACTTGAAGATGTTCAGCGTTGTGTGGCACTTTTTCGTCTTATCAATCCTCAGGCAGTGATTCGTATTGCGGGTGGTCGCGGACGTTTTGGAGACGCACAATACAGGTTGTTTTCTTCTGGTGCCAATGGTGCCATTGTTGGAAATTATCTGACCACAACAGGCAGCAGTGTGGATCGTGATCTCCTGGAATTCAAAAGGCTGGGTTTCGATCTTTCCCGACATTGTAACAAGCAAGAGAAGGTTCATGACAGCTGATGAGATTCTTGCCTTTGATAGAGAGCATCTCTGGCATCCGTATACTTCCATAACTCATCCCCTTTCTGTTTATGCCGTGGAATCTGCCGCAGGTGTTCGCATCCGCCTTACTGATGGTCGCGAACTGATTGATGGTATGGCATCCTGGTGGTCGGTTATCCATGGATATAATCATCCTCTACTCACGGAAACTCTGCAGAAGCAGGCAGCTCGTCTCTCCCATGTGATGTTTGGCGGGCTAACCCACGAACCAGCTGTTGAGCTTGCTCGCACACTTCTTGATATTACACCTGAAGAGCTTGATCTGGTTTTTTTTGCAGATTCCGGTTCTGTTGCTGTGGAAGTTGCCATGAAGATGGCTATTCAGTATTTTCATGCGGCAGGACAACCAGAGAAAAAACGATTTCTTACCATCCGTTCAGGGTATCATGGTGATGTGTTTCACTGCATGTCGGTTTGTGATCCGGTGAATGGTATGCACCAGATTTTTTCCGGTGTGCTGCCGGAATACTTCTTTGCTGATAAACCCGAATGTCGCTTCAGTGATGAATGGGATGAAAACGATATTACATCATTTACAGAGCTCATAGAAAACCATCATCATGAACTTTCTGCAGTGATCCTTGAACCGATTGTTCAGGGTGCGGGCGGAATGCGATTTTATCATCCTCAATATCTTCGCCGGGTGCGGGAATTGTGCGACCATTATAATGTCCTGCTTATTGCAGATGAAATTGCAACCGGTTTTGGACGCAGTGGAAAACTCTTTGCATGTGAACATGCAGGTATTGTTCCAGATCTTCTCTGTTTGGGTAAGGCACTTACTGGTGGCTATATGACTTTGGCTGCTGTTCTTGCCACAAGGGAAATTGGAGAGATGATCTCTACGGGAAATCCGGGAATTTTTATGCATGGCCCCACATTTATGGCCAATCCTCTGGCCTGTGCTGTTGCAGGCGCTTCAGTCAAATTGCTTTTGGATTCCAATTGGCAGAAGCAGGTAAGTGACCTTGAACGTGGCTTGAGTGAGGGACTTGCTCCATGCCGTGAACTTTCAAGCGTTGCTGATGTCCGGGTTTTAGGTGCAATCGGAGTGGTCGAGATGAAAAATCCTGTTGATATGGAGAAGATCCAACCAGCCTTTGTGGAAAAAGGGGTTTGGGTACGCCCTTTTGCTCGTCTTGTGTATGTGATGCCTTCGTACTGTATGGTGCAGGAAGATCTTCGCACGCTGACTGATGCAATCTGTGAGGTACTGGAAGAGGAACAGAGCCAGTGACTTCCCGTTACGGAAAAAAACTCCAAACCCTTGAAGCCAAAGCCCGTCTGCGAAGCCTGCACGCTTTGGAAAAGCTTGGTCATTGCAGGGTAGAGTACAATGGTCGCAGTCTTTTAAACTTAAGCTCCAATGATTATCTGGGATTAGGCCAGGATATTGATCTGCGGAACCATTTTTACCAGGGACTTGGAGGGGAGCAAGATGGCTCCTTCGGCCTGGCTGCGGCATCGTCCCGATTGCTCACGGGTGACAGCCTGCTTGCCCATGATCTTGAAAATGATTTGGCAACAAGCTATGGCGCTGAGGCCGTTCTACTTTTTAATTCCGGCTATCATGCCAATATTGGTATCCTGCCGGCTCTCTACGGGAAAGGCGATCTGATTCTTTCCGACAAGCTCAATCATGCTTCCATCCATGACGGGCTTAGTCTTAGTCGTGCCGACCACAAACGTTTTCGCCATTGTGACTATGAGCAGTTGCATAACCTGCTTAGAAAACACAGAGATACGTACGATCAGGTTGTAATTGTCTCCGAATCTGTTTTCAGTATGGATGGGGATGTTGCAGATATTGCCCGTCTTGTTGATCTAAAAAAAGAGTTTGCCGTCAAGCTCTATCTGGATGAGGCCCATGCTGTTGGTGTGTATGGTGAAAAGGGGCTGGGAAAGGCTGAAGAACTTGGATTTCTTCAAGATATTGATTTTCTGGTGGGAACCTTTGGTAAAGCATTAGCCTCCATAGGCGCTTTTATCTGCTGTAGCAACCAGATACGCACTTTTTTAATCAATCACAGCAGATCGTTTATTTTTACAACCGGACTCCCTCCTGTAACGTTGAACTGGAATCGGTTTATTTTTCACCATATGCTTGGAATGAGCAGGGAACGGCAGCATCTGCAACAGATCTCGACGCAATTGCGTCTTGCCTTGGCTGATAAAGGGCTTTCAACAGGAGGAAATAGTAATATTGTACCTGTTCTGATTGGTAAGGATAGTACAGCCCTTGAGCAGGCAAAGGCTATGCAGGAACTTGGGTTTCTGATTCTTCCCGTTCGTCCGCCAACTGTCCCCGAAGGAACCGCCCGATTTCGCTTGTCTCTATGTGCCAATATGCAGTGGCAGGATTTGCAGGAGATACCCGGACTGCTGGCAGGTTTGGCCGATGGAGCTCATGGTGAGAAGTAAGTGGCTGCATAGGAAAGAGAATGGGAAACTGATGCTTTTTTGCAATGGCTGGGGAATGGATGAATATCCTCTGCTTCCCCTGCAGAGCCACGAGTGGAATGTGCTCATGTTTTATGATTATGTCGATCTTGTTCCTGATCACAATTTAAGAGAGCTGTTCAAGAGCTATGAGGAAACTGTTCTTGTTGCATGGTCCATGGGAGTATGGGCAGGACAGCAGCTTTTTTCCCCATTTCAAAAGGATTTAAAGGCCGCACTGGCAGTGAATGGTACACTCTGTCCCATCGATGATCAATTTGGAATTCCTGTAAATGTGGTTCAGGCAACACTGGCTGGCTTTGACAAAAAACAGCGCACGAAATTCTACCACCGTATGTGCAGGGATCGGACGTTATATCGAACCTTTCTGGATTATCAACCGGCACGCGGTGTTGATAATCAAAAGACAGAATTGGCTCATTTGTTGAAAACAGTTGCTTGTGATGAACAAACAGAGCCGATTTATACGTGTGCTCTGGTCGCAGACCATGATTATATTATACCCACTGCTAATCAATTAAACTTCTGGCCGGAAAAAATTGTACGGCGAGTCAGCGGATACCATTTTTTGTTTTATGCTTATCAGAGTTGGGATGAGATTGTTTTGGAAGCTGAGAGGAAGATGAATGGTTCTGAATCTTGATAAAGCTAAAATCGCACGTTGCTTTCGGCGAAGTCTACCAACGTACGACGATGCAGCTCTTGTTCAAAATGAGCTGGCAGGACGTCTTTTGCAATCCATCAATCTCCTTCCGGACAGTGCTTTTCAGCAGGTATTAGAGATAGGTTGCTGCACAGGACTGCTCACTGAGATACTTTGCCGTCATAAACTAGTTGAAACTCTTTATCTGAATGATTTGGTACCTGATTTCGAAAATGTCGTTTTAAACAGGATAGTTAACAATGCTCCAAAGCAGTGCGTCACATATTTTGGAGATATTGAAACCTTGACCCTCCCCCCTGATCTCACCCTTGTCCTGTCCGGTGCCACGTTTCAATGGCTTGACAATCTTCCTGCCTTTTTTAAACGATTCGGCCGGGAATTGCAGCCTGGTGCGTATCTGGCTTTTTCCCTGTTTGGCCCCGGAACGTTGAAAGAGTTTTCCAGTCTTACTTCTGTGGAGTTGGGTTACCATTCTGATGAAGAAATTATTGATCTGCTGGAACAGAATTTTATTCTGGAATCATATGCTGATTATCAGGACAAGTTGTTCTTTCCAACGGTGAGGGAAGTTTTATACCATATCCGAGCTACCGGAGTGGGGGGCGTTAGCGAGTATCAATGGAATAAAGAAACATTACGTGATTTTGAAGCACGCTATAGTCAACAGTTTAGCGGTGACAAAGGACTTCCTGTGAGTTATTCCTCCTCCTGTTTTGTGGCGAGGAGACGCTGATGTGCCCTGTGATTTGTATAAGCGGGATTGATACGGATATTGGGAAGACCGTTGCCACTGGTCTCATGGCAAGAGCTCTGTTGTCACAAGGCCATTCAGTGATCACCCAGAAGGTGGTGCAAACCGGTTGTTCAGGTATTGCTGATGATCTTATACATCATCGTAAAATAATGGGTATTGCTCTGCTTCCTGAAGACCTAAATGGATTGACCTGTCCCTATGTTTTTAAAAAGCCCTGTTCACCGCACCTTGCAGCAGAGCTTGCGCAGGAAACCATCAACCCTGAAAAAATAACAAGAGCAACAAAAAGTTTGTCAGCAAGTTATGACTATGTTTTGCTTGAAGGGGCAGGGGGGCTCTTAGTCCCGCTTACTCGTGAGATAACATTCATTGATTATCTGCAACAACAGGGATACCCGCTGATTTTAGTCTCCAGTCCAAGGCTGGGGTCAATCAACCATACCCTTTCGGCGTTGGAGCTGGCCCAAGGAAGGGGAATTGAAGTAAAAGGGATTATATATAATAATTATGCTGATTGTGACGATGAAATTCGTCGCGATTCTCGAAAGGTGTTTACCAGCTATCTGCAGAAGTATGGATTTTCTTCAAACCTTGTTGACCTTGAATCTGAAGATACTTATTTTAAGCAGGGAAAACAGTTTGATTGTCTGCATTTATTTGAATAACAAAAACAAGGAATAAAATGATTTTTTTACAGAAAAGAATATGTCTCAGTTGCCGTAAATTCAGGTTGGAAGATCCCCATTCAGGCGTCTGTCGAGTGGATAAAACCGTTGAACACTATCCTATGAAAACGCCGGAGGACACCTGCGAAAAATGGGTGGATGGTGGGCATCAATACAACATCCGATGCGGTTGGATCAAAACAACATTAGCCAAAGAAAAAGAAAACGCTAAAGACTAAACCCATATTGTCATTTTTTTGCTTTACCGTCTTTTACCGAAAACCTAAAACCGAAAACCCCAAACCGCGCTTTCACCCAGTTTTTTTAAAAAGAACAGTCTTGATAGTCTGAAAAATGATCATCAGATCCATGACGATAGAGACATCTTTCATATAATATAAATCATACTCAAGTTTACGCAAAGAATCTTCCACAGAGGCGCCGTAAGGATAACAAACCTGGGCCCAGCCGGTGATGCCGGGTTTGATGTAATGCCTGATGCCGTAATAGGGAATGTCTTCGGTCAGTGTGTCAACAAACACAGGCCGTTCCGGACGAGGACCGACAAAGCTCATTTCTCCTTTCAGGACATTGACCATCTGGGGGATTTCATCAATACGTACTTTACGGATCAAACCGCCAAAGCGCGTAACCCTGGTGTCATTTTTTTGGGCCCAGACCGCGCCGTTTTTTTCTGCATCCTGTCGCATTGACCGGAATTTAATAACTTTAAAGACAGCACCTTTTTCGCCAACACGTTCCTGTAGATAAAAAACAGGGCCGGGAGATTCAAATTTAATAATGATGGCCGAGAGAATTGTCACTGGCAGAGAGATAAGGAGACCAAAAATAGAGAGACAGATATCCAAAATTCTTTTTAGCATATATGTCCATCGACTGATGGTAAAGCCATCAGAAAAAAATATCCCACTGGGATCGACTCGTTCGACCATTAATTTCCTGGTAACACTCTCATAAAAAGTTACTCCCTGATTGACTGTGATTCCATTTAATTTACATTTCAGCAGTTCTTGAGTGGGAGTTTTTTTACGTCTGTCATCCAGAGCCAGAACTATTTTTTCAATACTATGTTCCTGGCAGTAGCTTACCATATCCGGTATGCTTTTTATAATTGGAACGTTATGTGGGTTAAATTCAACCTCTGTTTCACCAATGAAGTTGACGATTTTATAGGCAGAGTCATGTTTTCCTTCAACTTCTTTTGCAATGTCAGTGGCGAACCGGCCGGTTCCAATCACAAGTATATTTTGCACAAACATCCGTTTTCTTAAGACAAAATAATATGCCCAACGCCATAGCAGTAGAACACAGCAGATAGCGGCATATCCAGGCCAGAATACACGCGTGGAGGTGATAACTAATGGGACAATATAATAAATACCTCCAAGCACGATACACCCAAGTCCAAAAGCCTGGGTCATTCGAGTTGCGGTTTCTGTCAATGTGAGATCACGGCTGAGATCATATAGATCATAGAAATAAAGACAGATCTGAAAAATAAGAGTTATAATTCCTGCTTGGATGAGGTGGGTGGGGAGGTAATAAAAGTATAAAAAATTTCCGACTAGGATGTAGTGCACAAGGCAGAAGGTGAGAAAAATTAACGACCCTTCGCCTGCGCAGAAAACAAGGTTTCTGAGAGGGTAATATTTTTTAAATAGATAGGGCATGGTTTGGAAAAAAGAAGTGAAATGAATGTATAGTTATTAATATCTAAAATTTAGTCGATTTTGTAAAGCGGTATTTCAAATATAATGAGAATATCGAGATCGGTTTTTGATTACTCTGGCTGGAATTGAGAAATTTAGAGAGTTGCCATTGCTATTTTGAACTATTTAAGTAAAATTAAATAGTAAGTTCGTAAAATAGGAAATTGTCAATGTGATAATCTTGTGAAAAAGTAACTTTTTCGTTCTCTTGTCATTCCCGCCTTCGCAGAAATGACAACTACGAGTCCATCAAATATGATAGTTAAATTTTTCGTAACTATTCAGCATGTTGTTGTTAAGGCATGTTATTTCAAAAAGCACGTCATTCCCGAGGTAGTTATCGGGAATCCAGCCATATTCAAGATAGATTCCCGATAACTACCTCGGGAATGACGGATTTTATGAAGTTTTAGCCAAAAAAATATAAAATCTAGGGTCTGCAAAATTACGCTGAATAGTTACAATTTTTTCATATAGAAATAAGAAAACTTTTAATAATTTTTAAAAAAGGTCTGGCATGATGAGTTTCCAAAAACAAAGATTAGTTCGTCTTGTATTGGCTGTAAGTCTCTTTGCATTACTCGCAGGAATTGTCGGCTGTTCAGGGGATGATCCGGAGAAAATGTTCCAGCAGGGCATTGACGCCATGACTGCAGACAATCCTGATGAGGCGGTAATCTGGTTTAAGAAGGCACTGCAGCAAAATTCTGAAATGGCCATAGCCCATTACAAACTTGGAGAAGTGTATCATAAAAAAGGTAATGCCAAATTGGCTTATGCTGAGTTGAGCCGAGCTCTTCAGCAGGATCCTAATCTTCATGATGCCAGAAAAGAATTGGCTTTCCTTCTTGTGGAAAATCGTGCACTTGATCAGGCCGTGAAAGTCTGTGAACAATATCTTGAAGTAAATGGAGATGATGAGGATATTTACCTGATACTTGGTAATTCGCTCGCGTATACAAGAAAAGTTGATGAAGCTGTGGAGGTTTTGAAAAAAGGTCAGAAAATTTATCCTGACAATACAACCCTTGAAATGAATCTGGCTAAAATGCTGGTTATAAAAGGAAATGTGGAAGAAGGACGTACGATGATGGAAAACCTGGCCACCAGGAAACCTGACGATGTCACAATTCAGATTGCTTTAGCTCAGATGTATGAAAAGCTTGAACGATATGATCTGGCTGTAATGGTATTAGAGGCCAGTAAAGAAAAATTTCCGAAAAACCCCCTTCCTTATCTTGCGCTGGCCCAGTTATCTTTGAAAAAGAATCAACCAGATAGTGCAAAGAAGATCATACTTGATGCTGAAAATGCTGGAGCAAAAGATTCTCGTCTCTATCGCATGTATGCAATGATTTCTCATCGGCAGGGGAATTCCGACGAAGCATTGAGCTTTTTTGAAAAGAGTGTTGAGGTCGCAAGTGATGAAACCCGCACAGTCAACCAGATGATTCTGGCTGATTATCACACTTTCCTTAAAAATTACAAAGAAGCCCAAAAGATTCTGGAAACGATTATTGCTGAGGATGCCAGTAAGAAACAGTTGAAGTCCAAAGTGGTGGAACTGTTCATGGCTCAAGGTGAGTTTGACCAGGCACGTACTTCAGTTGAGAGCCTGTTGAAAGAAGATTCAAGCGATGCCCGTGGACATTTCCTGAAAGGCTTGATGATGATGCAGGATAAAGATGTTGCCGAGGCAAGAAAGGAGTTTTCCAGGGCAAAAGAACTGGCACCCAACGCTGCTGAAAACCAGTTTTTGTATGGTGTAACCTTTATGAAAGAGTCTGAGCAAATCTCCATCACTGAGATCAGTGAAGCCTTGAAGAAAAATCCAAATCTTCTTAAAGCTCGTATGGCATTGGCTGAGTTATATGCCAAAAAAGGTGATATGCAACAAAGCCTTGACGAGTTGGATAAAATCCTTTCCAAGCAAGGTGACACTAACCAACTGGACAAAGTTACTGGAAAACAGGCTGATAATATTAAGGTGAGAGTGCTGCGAATTGCAGTACTGATGAAAATGAACAAGCCTGATGCAGCCCTGGAAGATGCAAAATTATTAGCGGAACTGCAACCTGATGAGTCAGGACATACATTTCGCCTGGCTGAAATTTATTATTCTACGAAAAAGTTTGATGACGCTTTACCCCTTTACGAAAAACTTCAGCAGGAAAAACCAGACAGTGTTCAGTTGTTGAACAGGATTGTAGGGGTATATATGCTGAAGAAAGAACATGAGAAGGCAATGGAGGTAACTGATGCCTTTTTGGCCAAGTATCCAGAGAATGGTGCTGCAATACTCGTTAAAGCAAAGATCTATCTCTCTCAAGGCCATACTGACCTCGCTGAAAATGTTTTGCTTCCAAAGGCTGACAAAGGTGAAGATGTTGCTGCAATTGTAATGCTTGCAGAATTATACAGAAATAATAAAGCAAATGATGATGCAGTAAAATATTATGAGAAGGCTTTAGAACTGGTTCCTGAAAATGTGGGGATCAGAATGAAGCTTGCTGATCTTTATTTACAAAGTGGACAGAATGAAGAAGCAATTGAAAGCTATGAAAATGTGCTGAAACAGAAGGACGATTTTCTTCCTGCTATGAATAATCTCGCTTTTCTCTATACTGAAGAGAATAAGAATCTGGATCGTGCCCTGAAACTTGCCAATGAAGTAGCCAGAAAACTCCCCAATAATCCAGATGTCGCTGATACGCTCGGCTGGATTTATGTAATGAAAAACGTGTATTCCCAGGCCGAACCATATCTGCAGCAGGCAATAAGTGCAAAGCCTGATAATCCCTCAATTATGTATCATATGGCCATGCTTCGATACGGTCAGAGTAACCAGCAGGAAGCAGAAGTATTGTTAGAAGGGGCTGTTAAGAATGGGCTTTCCGGAAATGAACTGACCGGTGCAAAGGAGACTCTTGCGGTTATCACTGTATCCAAGGATAAGTTGCATGCTGCAAAAGCAGAAAAAGACCAGGGAAATGCAGGAAAAGCCATCACATTATATGAAGAAATTCTGAAATTTGAAGGGTTTAATAGTGAAGCTGCGGCAAATTTAGGAGTGCTTTACGCTGAACAAAATAAAGATATTGCCAAAGCCTTGGAACTTGCCCAAAAGGCCTATGATGCACAACCTGCATCCCCCTATATTGCAGATGCCTTAGGCTGGGTCTATTATCACCAAGGATCGCTCCTCATGGCCAAACAGTACATTGAACAGGCACTTGAAAAAGATGAATCGTATGGACCTGCTCATGTACATCTCGGGGCAGTGTACCTGAAAAAAGAAGAACCAGAAGCAGCGAAAAAAGAATTTGAAATCGCGAAGTCTTTGAAATTGTCTGCGGCTGATCAGAAACAGGTTGAAGAACTGTTGAAATAAGCGGTATGCGGTATGCGGTTTTAGGTTTGCGG
>JAOZQU010000088.1:0-2743 GCA_029932055.1 Desulfocapsa sp. | reverse complement strand
AGGTTGAAGAACTGTTGAAATAAGCGGTATGCGGTATGCGGTTTTAGGTTTGCGGAAAAGCCAAGGACAAAAGACGGTTTTCGGTCTGGAGTTTTTGTTTTTCCGTTTTTAACCGCAAACCGCAAACCGCAAACCTCATACCGCGCCGTTAAGACGGTTTTCGGTCTGGAGTTTTTGTTTTTCCGTTTTTAACCGCAAACCGCAAACCGCAAACCTCATACCGCGCCGTTAAGACGGTTTTCGGTCTGGAGTTTTTGTTTTTTTGTTTTTAACCGCAAACCTAAAACCGCAAACCTCAAACCGCGCTTTTACGGGCTTGAATAAGTTTGCTAAGCATGCGGGAAATAGCATCACATTCTTCCTGGATATGGGCAACAACGTGCGAATCGATATAACCAATTTCGTGGGAAATAATTGCTTGAGTGAGTACCTCTGCTGTTGAACCTTTTGCTACAAAAAAGAAATGAACAGCCTGTTTGTTGGTGTTGAGTTCATCCCCTTCAGCAATGTTACTTGCAATTGAAACAGCAGCCCGACGTATCTGATCCCGCAATCCAAAATCACTGGAGAATTTACCACTCCCAGTCACCGAATAAACATAAACAGCCAGATCCTTACTCCGCTGCCACACCCTCAATTCCCTAAAATTTCCCAACCCTCACCTACCCAAGACCTAAAACCGCCTTACCGTCCTTCCGTTTTTTTCTTTTACCGCAAACCGAAAACCGCAAACCCCAAACCGAGCAGTTAAGGTATATAAATCATATCACCAGCCTCAAGCTGAAAGTCCACATCAGGCATTTTTCCATCCAATGCCTTATCATAATTATAAGGCAGGTTCACCTGTTTCCCATCAACCCTGCGGATGATGATAATGTCATTGGTATCGGCAAAATCATTTACCCCACCTGCCTGGGCAATGGCTTGAAATGGAGTCATTGGTGCAGTAAAGGGTTGTAATCCACTGCTATTGCTTCCCGGTCCACTCATTGTAATGGTTTGTGGAATCATTTGCCCCTGGCTGTTAAGCATTGCAGGTTGCTGGGGGGCCAGTCTGGCAATATGGACGATGTCTCCACCGTTTATCATTGGGAATGAATTGTTTTGGCCGGATTCGTTGCTGTCGAGGAGAGCCTGCATATTGAATTGCTCCCTTGTGCCGTCAGCACGCATTATTTTGATTTTTGTCAAGTCAGCATCAGCTGCTTCACCTTGGGCAGTAATTAATAGATCAAGAAGGTTCATCCCCTTTGGGGCCGGGTAAATGCCAGGACTGCTCACAGCACCAAAAATTCGTATTCTGGAAGTGTTGAGGGCAGGTTGAGTACCACTGATGTCATCTAAGGCAACCATAAGAGGGATAAAGACAGTATCGTTTTCATGGAGCTGTGGTAATATTCTGGTGTCTCCTTTTAAGAGATACTGCTGAATATCAGCCAGTATTTTTTTTGTTTTGCCATTGTGTTTACGGGAGATTGATACTTTAGAGAGATCCGCTCCTTCAATGGCACCTCCTGCCTGACTTAAAATGGCCTGGATATTTGCTGACTCCGGTATGTTATACCAGCCAGGCATCGTCACATGACCGAGAATCTGGATGTAATGTCTTTTTTCTATGAGATTGACGGTGGCTTTATCACTTTTTGAGAGATACTTGGGGAGATTGTTTGTGAGCATTTCACTGATCTGAGCAGTGGTATGACCTGATATCTTAATGTTTCCCTGGCTTGGCAGGAAAATATAACCATGCCGATCTACCTCTACTTTTTCTTTGAAATAGTTTCTTTCAGTTGGGCTGAATTCACTGGTCACTTCTCTTGGAATAATGACATATAAGAGATCACCATTGTCAATGGTGACACTGTCACCCTGGGCGTTTGTTTGTGCATGAATCGGAGAATGGAAAAGGGTTACACAAAAGAAAAAAAGACTTAAACGAAGTAAACCAGTAATTGACTTGTTCATGGCAGGCACCGGGATGTGTTGGATTATGGGTGAAATTTCTGTTAATTTAGTAAATATTCGGGTTAGAGCTAAAATAGTGTTAGAACCCATCAATTGTAAATATTTGGATAGTGTCCCAGGTTCGTTCGAGTCGCCTCGAAGTCTCCGCTTATCTGCGAGCTATATTGAGTCATATGTGAGTAAGGCGAATCGGACGAAGATGGGGTGCTAGCCGAATATTTACTTAATTTATCAGTTTTTTTGTGATATTACCATGATATATTGGTTTGTCTTGAGAATAGTTTTGTTTGTGAAATGACAAGAACCCAATGTGATACGAAGTCACAGTGGGTTAGAGGAAAACAATGAAGCTTTAGAGAACTTGCTTATGCTTTTTTTACGACTGAAACCGACAAGTCTAGCAAGATTTGTGCCGAAGAGGAGCATTGTTGCTGGTACTGTCAGGCTCAAAGGGAGATCTATTTGTTTGACGGAATATACTGCAGTACCGTTGACTTGGTAAGGAAATGAAGATTTTTGGTAGGTAAAACGTCAAAGAAACTAATGGTTCTATCTCCTGTTTGTTCCTGCCAACTTACAACAATTTGACTAGTGCAGCGACGATGGCGATAGAGGCAGCTTGTATTGCGCCCAGCTTGATTGTAAGTTTTAATTCAGCCTCTTTTATGTCACGTTTGAGGCGCATTTCCATTTCTTGGATGTCACGTTTTAAAGAAAGTATATCCTGTGAGGTCGCAATCTTATCTTCAATTATTTCAGCAAAAGTTTCAGCTTGTAC
>JAOZQU010000087.1 GCA_029932055.1 Desulfocapsa sp. | reverse complement strand
GCCCAAGGAAGAGAAAACGAGTGGCTGGAGTTCAAACACAACAACGACCACCCCCAGCTCATTGGCGAATACATCTCAGCCCTAGCCAACTCGGCCTGTCTCCATAATGAACCCCATGGATATCTGATCTATGGTATCGACAATGATTCATTAAATGTGGTTGGCACTGATTTCCAACCCCACACAGCCAAAGGCAAGGGCAATGAAGGTCTGGAGCCATGGCTGGCCAGACAGCTCAGTCCCCGCAATGATTTTCGCATTGAAACTGGCCTCTACAATGACTTACCTGTGGTAATCTTCAAGGTTGAGGCCACACTGCAAACCCCTGTCAAATTCAATGGCACAGCCTATGTCCGAGTGGGAGAGCATAAGCATAAACTTCATGAGCACCCTGAAAAGGAACGCAAAATATGGAAGAAGGGGCAAAAATCCATATTCGAGAAAGGCATTGTCCTGCGAGAGCAGAGTGGTGATCAGGTTCTTGCCCTTATTGATTACCCAGCCTTCTTTGATATGCTGGATATCCCCCTGCCAGATAATCGGGCTGGAATATTCAGCAAGTTAGAGGAAGAGCAGGTCATTATCAAAGAAAATGACCATTTCCACATCACCAATCTTGGTGGAATCCTCTTTGCCAAGGAGCTGGATAAATTTCCAGGCTTGGGAAGACGAGCCTTGCGGGTAATTATCTATAAAAATGACAATCGTCTTCAGGCTCAGAAAGATCAAATAGGCCATAGAGGCTATGCAGTTGGCTTTGAAGGTCTTATTGACTGGATTTATGACCAGCTGCCTGTCAATGAACTCATAGAAGAAGCCTTACGGGTGGAGAAAAAGATGTACCCCAAGGTTGCCATCCGTGAGTTTGTGGCCAATGCCATCATCCATCAGGATTTCAACATCTCTGGCACAGGGCCGATGATTGAAATATTTCCAACCCGTATTGAAATAACCAACCCAGGTAAGCCCCTGGTCGATACCGACAGATTCATTGATCATGCACCTCGCTCCAGAAATGAAATTTTGGCAGCCCTCATGCGGCGAATGAATATCTGTGAAGAACGGGGTAGCGGCATTGACAGAGCCATTGATGCCATTGAGGTTTTCCAGCTCCCTGCTCCAGAGTTTCAGGGCGAAGAAGAGTTCACCAGAATAACCCTCTTTGCTCATCAGGAGTTACGGGGTATGGACAGGAAAGACAGGGTGCGGGCATGCTATCAGCATTGCTGTCTACGCTGGGTCTGCCGAGATCTTATGACCAACAGTTCACTGCGGAAACGCTTTGCCATAGCAGATAAGAATTACTCCATGGCCTCCCGCATTATCCGAACAACTCTGGATGATGGCCTGATAAAAGTATCTGATCCAGAGAATAAATCTAACAAGAAAAAATATGTGCCATTTTGGATTTAATATCTATGTGATGCTCATGTGACTGGCATGTGACTGAAGACAAACCGACACACCATATATTGACCGAAGAACAAGAGAAAACACCATATAGCTACTTTTCCACCTCGAAAACCTATGTAACTGGCATGTGACTGAAGCAAAGGATACAAGACCATGGTAACAAAAACCAACGAACAGGCCCTGGAAGAACATATTGAATCATGGCTGATTGATAACGAGGGTTACAAGCTCAGTAAGCCTGCGGACTTTAACCGTGAGTTTTGTATTGATGAGGTTCATTTCTGGAATTTTCTGGAAAGCACCCAAAAAGAAGAGCTGGACAAGTTACGGGATCGACCCAATTACCAGCGACTTATCCTGGAGCGATTAACACGCAGAATCAAAAAAGATACCATTGCAGGAGTGCTCAAGAAAGGACTGGCCATTGATAATGCCAACTTCTCCCTGCTCTACCGCTTGCCCTATAATGATCTTAATCCCGATGTCATTAAACGCTTTGACGCCAATATTTTTTCCATAGCCAGACAGATTCATTATTCAGAATCTGAGCCATTACTTTCTGTTGATATGGTGCTCTTTGTTAATGGCATGGCCTTAGCAACCTTTGAGCTAAAGAATCCGTGGACGGGTCAGAATGTTTATCATGCCAGGGAGCAGTACAAAAACGATCGTGACCCAAAAGAACCTCTTTTTCAATTTGGGAAGTGCCTGGTGCATTTTGCCCTTGATCCCAATGAAGTTTTCATGGCTACCAAGATCGCTGGTAAGGCCACCTATTTTCTGCCCTTCAACAAAGGTTTCAACAACGGCAAAGGCAACCCGCCGAACGCAAACGGCATGAAGGCAAGCTACCTCTGGCAAGAAATCTTAGCTAAAAAAAGCCTCACCAATATTCTTGAACACTTTGCAAAATACACTAAGGATGAAAAGGGGCAGCGGGTTCTCTTCTTCCCCCGCTATCACCAGCTTGATGTAGTGCGCAAAATCATGGTTCATTCCAAAGAGCACGGGACTGGCCAAACATATCTTATCCAACACTCTGCGGGGTCTGGAAAGTCTAACTCCATCACATGGCTTTCCTATCAGCTCATTGAACAATATGACCAAAGTGGCACAAAGAATATTTTTGACTCGGTGATTGTTGTTACTGACCGCCGTATCCTTGATAAGCAGATCAGAAATAATATCAAGTTATTCTCTGAGGTGAAGAATATTGTTGCCCATGCTGAGAGCGCTGCCGACTTAAAAAAATATCTGGAAGATGGCAAGAAACTCATCATTACCACCATTCAGAAGTTCCCCTTTATTGTTGACGGTATGGCTGATCTGTCCAACCGTAATTTTGCCGTAATCATTGATGAGGCCCATTCCTCCCAAAGTGGCAAAGCCGCAGATAAGCTCAATATGTCTCTGGGTGACGACAACCCGGAAATAGCAGACTGGCAGGACAAGATACTGGCCACCATGGAAGGACGAAAGATGCTCGGCAACAGTTCATATTTTGCATTTACCGCCACCCCGAAAAACGCCACGCTCGAAAAGTTTGGCTGGCAGGCCACAGATGGCAGCTTTCACCCCTTTCATCTCTACTCCATGAAACAGGCTATTGAGGAAGGTTTCATCCTCGATGTTCTGGCAAAATATACCACCTATAAAAGCTATTATTCCATTCAGAAATCCATTGAAGACAACCCGCTCTTTGATACAGCCAAGGCGCAGAAGAAACTACGGGCCTATGTTGAAGGTCATAAGGAAACCATCAAGGTTAAAGCCAGGATAATGGTGGATCATTTCATAGCTAATATCTATCAGAGAAAAAAGATGAAGGGAAAAGCCAAGGCCATGGTGGTGACCCGCAATATTGAATGTGCTCTGCGTTACTTCTTTGCCATTCGTGAAGAGTTGACGGCAGCCAATGTACCCTTCAAGGCCCTGGTGGCCTTTTCTGGCACTAAATCCCTTGATGGCGTTGAACATACTGAGGACAGCATAAACGGCTTTGCCTCAAAGGACATTGCCAGCCAATTTGCTAGTGATGATTATAAGATTTTGGTGGTTGCCAATAAGTTTCTGACAGGCTTTGACGAACCGCAGCTCCACACCATGTATGTGGACAAAAGACTGCAAGGTGTTTTAGCAGTACAGGCATTGTCTCGACTTAACCGTTGTAATGTAAAGCTGAATAAAGACGACACCTTCATCTTAGACTTTACCAACCCTTCCGATGAAATCAAAAGAGCCTTCGATCCATTTTATACCGCAACCTCGCTCAGCGAACCAACCGATGCTAATATTCTCCATGACATCAAAGGGGAACTCGACAAAACTGGCTATTATGAGCAGGCGGAGGTTGAAGAGTTCAATAAAGGCTATTTCAACAATGTATCAGTAGATGACCTTCACCCCATTCTTGATCAGGCAGCAGCTCGCTTTGATGAAGAGGAGGATGAAGAGGCAAAAATTGATTTTAAGATTAAGGCCAAGCAATTTGTTAAAATTTACGCCCAGATAGCCTGTCTTATTAATTTCAATCAAGCAGAATGGGAGATGTTGCATTGGTTTCTGAAATTTCTGATTCCTAAACTGGCAATTAAAGATCCAGACAAAGACACCTTAGACAAGCTACTGGAAAGTGTTGACCTATCAACCTATGGCCTGGAAAGGGTTAAGCTTGAGCATCAAATAGTCTTAAATGATGAAGATTCAGAACTTGACCCACAGAATCCAAACCCACGGGGCCACCATGGTCGAGATAGTGACCGTGACCCACTGGATGAAATTATCGCCAACTTTAATGAGAAATATTTCTCAGACTGGGATGCCACACCTGAAGAACAACGGGTAAAATTTCTAAATATTGCCAGACATGTGGCCACCAATGCAAATTATAAGGCTCAGGTAGTGAATAATCCTGATCAGCAGAACAGACAACTTGCATTGGAAAAATTAATCAAACAAGCAGTGGGAATTGAACGCAAGCGGGAGGTGGGTCTATATAAGCAATATGCCTCTGACAATGATTTCAAACGAGCTTTTGATGCCAGTATCATGCGTTTATTGAGCCAGAGTGGTGACAACAAAATAGGCCAGGCCTTGGGAGTATAAAAATCTATTTAGAGACAGCGGCAACTGCCATGGCTTCCCATTCAACATCTGAGAGTTTTGCAGGAACAAGAAGAACACCAAGGTCATTACAGTTTTCTGGCCAGTCAACCGTGCCATCCCTGTTCATGGTAACAACGGAAACCTGTTTGCCTCTCTTGCGCTCCATTGAGGCCTTTGACAATTTACCGATTTTGCTTTGAAGAGCTGATAATCCCGCCATAATTTTCACCCGTTATTCAAAACAGCAATTTAAATCATCAGAATTTTATAGAAAAAATGAATTGCGTGACATAGTCCCCACCCCCTGTCTATACAAAAAGGGGTTAAGCATCATTCAGTTTCTCTTCCAGATCAGCTAACCGCTGTTCCAAATCACCAACCTGTAACGCTCTTAAATGTCGCTCGGCATTACGAGAAATAATTTCACCATCAGCAGGGGCAAGCTCACCATTCGCCACAGCATCAAGAATAAAACCTGTGAGTGTAGAAGCCTCTGCAACAGATGAAACCCTTGGCAGGTTTGGCAAATGAACAGGCAACGACTTTCTGACTGGCAAAAGCCTCTCCAGACAAAATTTAAGCATCTGAGTGTTACCTGACATAGCACTGTCTATAGCCTGTCTGGTTAAGACCTGCTCTTCATTCTCTAATAGGTTCATGCAGGCCATGGTCACCCTGTTACGACTGCCACAGGGGCGACCTTTGCCGTGTGTGTTGCCAGCCTGAAATTTCCCGTTATTAGACGCTGATTTGCCTTTCGAATTGTGGCCAAGAATAAACTTATTAAATTGGCCATTTCTGGTCTTATTCGTTCTTTCACCACACCCACAGGCACAAAAAGGTGGCTTCATGATCTTTTTCATATCGCTCACCTTCTACCCAACGGCTTCTTTGTATTGTTTCCTCACGGCCCTGTATCCTGCCATATTCCCATTCTTGGCATGCTCGTCTAATAAAAGAAATAATTTTTTCTTTTCGGTGAGAGGCTGGCCCAAGCCGATAACATTATCGTTGCCATGTTCTAAATGACTGGCATTTTCGACAACATACTGCTCCAGGGATTGCCACTTGTCACCAATGGGTTCTATTTCACCAGATATGCCGAATCAAAAATAATTAACGCCGCCATCCATTATCATACTTGTTGCATTAGCAGACATTTGCTTATCATTACATAAATCGAACAATTTATTTCTCAATTTTTTTGTATCTTCATCAAACATAGCAGCGACCTCTTACTAGACATTAACACACATTAACATACCGTTATTACTACCTATATCATAACATGATTTACTGTGTCAGCAAAGGAAAAATGTCACCACAAAACTCAAGAATGTGCTCACTACATACGACAGTCATTGATTTGATAGCACTCGGAGAGAGATGTAAGAAATACTGAAAGAAGGGGGAGTTCTACTGATATACTACTGATCAAACAAAAAGGCCTTACAGCGTTTATAGCTATAAGGCCTTATGATCGTTGGTGCCGGGACCAGGAATCGAACCAGGGACACACGGATTTTCAGTCCGTTGCTCTACCGACTGAGCTATCCCGGCACCTTGTGTGCAGTGCTATCTACACAACATTCTTAGATGTGTCAACAAATTTTCTCATTATATTAGTCAATCTAGAGAAAGCGATATACCATCCAGACTCCCGGAAGACTTATCTTTTACCGGGGATGGAGACGAATCCAGCCCATCGAGATTCAAATCCATGCTTAAACCATCCAGGTCACTACCACCCTTTGTAATGTCGCCAACGGACAAATCAATATCATCTAGAGACAGAGACAATTCAACATCTGCATCATTGCTGTTCGCTCCAAGATCAAGATCGAGATCAAGGCCATCCAAATCCAAATCATCATCCAGATTCAGATCATCACCCAGCGAAAGACTCATTCCGTCCGCGCTGGAAACTGCAGGAATGTCCTCCTGAACAGGTTCAGAAAGATCAGAAATATCAGCTAATTCATCAGGAATATCTAGTGTTGGTTGTGTGCTCGGCACGTCATCTGAAAGATCCAGATCATCATCCCCGTCGAGTTCGAAATCAAAGTCGATCCCCTCTTCTTCATCATCAGCCTCAAGTTGAAAATCAGCACTGTCAGGATCAGCAAAAACGATGCTTCCTTCCTGCTCTTCGCTTTCTTCAATGGTGATATCTTCTTCGTCATCAAGAAAAACATCCAGATCAGGATCAGAAAAATCATAATTATCTTCTGCAAAATCCTCAGTTACCTCAGGAGATACTATTTCTTCCTCAACTGGGTCACTTTTTTTCGGCACCTGGAGAAACGACGGGGGTTTTGCATGGTAAGTTGTGCCTTCGACATCTGTACTCCCTGAAATATCTTTCTTACATTTCAGGCAGGTTTCCATATGATCAAAGGAGATATAACCACATTTAGGACAACGCATATTTGACACCTTTCTTACGACTGAGGTTCCCTTCTCATTCTCTCTATGGAGACAGAGAAGGCACAATATGTACTTTCAACTGGATCTTTTTATTATGGCACATTGTTTAACAAAGAATCAAGAAATTTTCTTTCAGGCAAAGTGGTTGTGACAGCACCATAAACCTCTGTTATATTTTCCAGTCCATCCCGATATCACAGGAAGGAGCGGAATGGGTAAGAGCCCCCACTGAAATAATATCAACACCAGTTGCTGCGATACCTGCAACCGTTTCCAGATTAACACCACCGGATGCCTCCACCAGTGCCTTCCCATCAATCATAACCACGGCCTGTTTCATGGTTGCCGGATCCATATTATCAAGCATGATGATATCAACACCGGAATCTAAACATTCGCGAACCTGATCCAAGGTATCGGTTTCCACCTCAATTTTTATGGTGTGGGGCACTTTTTCACGCAAAATTTCAACAGCTCTTGTCAGCGAACCGCAGGCAGCAATATGATTATCCTTAATGAGTACGCCATCACTCAGATTAAAACGATGATTATAGCCGCCTCCTGCCCGCACAGCGTATTTCTCAAGCATCCGCAGGCCTGGAGTGGTTTTACGCGTATCAGTGATACGAACAGGATAGAGTTTTGTTTTTTCAACAAAACGCTCCGTGAGTGTGGCAATACCGGAAAGTCGTTGTAAAAGGTTCAACGCCACTCGCTCAGCCTTCAGTAGATCAACCACAGGGCCACTCACTGTAAGCAGACAATCCCCCTGCACTACCATGGTTCCATCCGGGGCAGCATCACTGCATTGAATATCAGAATTCTGCAAATAAAAGACCTGAGCTGCAACCTTTTCAGCCCCTGCGACCACAAAAAATTCCCGTGCCACAAGATGTGCAGATCCCTTTTCACCATTTTCAAAAAGCGGCTCACTACTCAGATCTCCATGACCAATATCTTCCTGAAGAAAAGAACGAAGCTGCTTGTTAAGCCGGTTTTTATCCAATCTCTGCAAGCCTCCTTTCAGCTTCTGCTACTTTGCCGAGTTTTGCCTCTAACTCGGCCTGCTTTCCTTTTTCTTTTTCTACAATTTCAGGAGGTGCATTTGCCAGGAATTTTTTGTTTCCTAATTTTCCATTGATCTGTTTTAGAGATTTTTCAATTTTATTCCGCTCCCTTTCGAGCTTTTCCCTCTCCTTTTCCACATCAACCAACCCCTTGAGTGGTACATATATCTCAAGATCCTGATAAATATAAGTCGCAGCATCGCTCGGTTTCTCGCCTTCGGTTGCAACAGTGAGGGATTCGAGCCTGGTCATTGAAGAGATAGCGGAAACAAAAACCTGGATCAGCTCCGTCTTCTCCATGTCAGCGCAAAGTATAAAAGCATCGATTTTGGCAGAGGGATGGACATCAGCCTCAGCACGAATATTGCGGATCCCGGTGATCACTCCCATGAGTAACTCCACCTGATTTTCCACATTTTCATTTTGCCAATCCTCAGCTACTGGGTACTCGCTGGTCACGAGCAGGGGACGATCTCCCGGCAGCACACTCCAGATCTCTTCAGTGACAAAGGGAGTAATGGGATGGATGAGTTTAAGGATGGTCTCCAGCACATACAGCAAAACCCCTCTGGCCTGATCCCGGAGCGTTTCATCTTTGCTGAATAAATCCGCCTTGATCCACTCCAGATACCAGTCGCAGAATTCATGCCAGACAAACTGGTAAATCACAGAAGCAGCATCGTTAAAACGATATTCATCCAGTGCCCGACGAACATCGGTTATGGTCTTTGCTGTTCTGCTTAAAATCCACTGATGAATAAGCGGCAGTTTTTCAGGGCTGTTCACCACATCAGTTATGGATGCATCGCATTCTTCAACATGCATCATGGCAAAACGGGCAGCATTCCAAAGCTTGTTAATGAAAAATCGATAGCCTTCGATCCGTTCTTCATCAAGCTTGATTTCACGCCCCTGGGCCGCAAAAGCAGTAAGAGTAAAACGCATGGCATCAGTGCCATACTGTGACATGATCACCAGTGGATCAATAACATTGCCAGTGGATTTAGACATCTTCTTCCCATGCTTGTCGCGTACCAAAGCATGGAGATACACATCTTTAAATGGCACCTCATCCATAAAATGAAGCCCCATCATCATCATTCTGGCCACCCAGAAAAAAAGAATATCAAAAGAGGTGATGAGTACTGAAGTGGGGTAAAAAATCTGTAATTCTTTTGTATTTTCAGGCCAGCCCATGGTGGAAAACGGCCAGAGAGCAGAAGAAAACCAGGTATCGAGCACATCAGTTTCCTGCTCAATATTGCTTGATCCGCACTTGGAACACGCATCAGGATCAACGGATTCCACCATCAATTCACCACAATCTTTACAGGTCCAGGCAGGAATACGATGTCCCCACCAGATCTGCCGGGAAATACACCAGTCCCTGATATTGTCCATCCAGGAATAAAAGGTATTGTACCAGGTTTTAGGGTAAATATTGATACGCCCGTCACGTACTGCTTCAACGGCCTTGTCAGCAAGGGGACGAACAGAAACAAACCACTGCAGAGAAGTGGTGGGCTCCACCACCGTTGCACAACGATAGCACTGCCCGACTGCATGATCATAGTCTTCAATTTCCACTAAAAAGCCCTGGGATTCCAGATCTTCCACAACCTTTTTGCGGCAGTCAAAACGATCAAGACCGGCATATTTTCCGGCCTTATCGTTCATTACCCCATGTTCGTCCATTACCTTCATGATGGGAAGAGAATGACGGAGGCCAATCTCGTAGTCATCACGATCATGGGCCGGAGTCACTTTTAAGGCACCGGTTCCAAAATCCTTCTGTACATGATGATCAAAAACCACGGGAATTGTACGATCCGTGAGTGGCAGCTTAATTCCCACATCCGCAAGATGCGAATAGCGATCATCGTCAGGATGCACAGCCACTCCTGTATCGCCCAGCATGGTTTCAGGACGGGTGGTAGCCACCACGACATCACCGGAGCCATCAGCAAAGGGATAACGAATATGATAGAGCTTGCCCTTTTTATCCTCATGCTCCACCTCATCGTCAGCAAGTGCAGTGTGACAACGTGGACACCAGTTGACAATATAGTCGCCTTTGTAGATCAAGCCTTCCTTGTAGAGACGGACAAATACTTCACGCACAGACCTGGACAAGCCTTCATCCATGGTAAAACGTTCCCGTTCCCAGTCACAGGACGCACCCATGCGTTTGAGCTGGTTGACAATGGTGCCGCCCTTTTCTTTGCGCCAGTCCCAGACCCGTTCAATAAAAGCCTCACGACCAAGATCGTGTCTGGTCTTCCCTTCAGTGGCAAGCTGGCGTTCAACAACATTTTGCGTAGCGATGCCCGCATGATCAGTACCAGGCACCCAAAGAGTGTTATCACCGCACATACGATGGTAACGTACCAGGACATCCTGCATGGTATTATTTAAGGCATGCCCGACATGAAGAACACCAGTCACGTTGGGAGGTGGGATAACGACAGAAAACGAGGGTTTTCCCTCTTCCATAGTGGCCCGGAAAGAACCACTGTCTGTCCAGCGTTGCAGCCATTTTTCTTCTACATTATCAAATTCATAACTCTTGGCCAGAGTCTTTTGTTCATCTCTATTTTTCATGAAACTTTTCTTTTATATTTTTTGATGTCGGAGTCTCTATTTACCTGAACGGCAGGTGTCCAACTTTGTTAGTTAATGCTTGCATTCCAAGGTTTTGGCAAGAAAATCTGTTCATAAATCCGCATGGCATAGCGATCCGTCATCCCGGCAATAAAATCACAGACACGGCGATGAGCCTGCTGCTCATCATCCCACGAATTCTTCCCCAGAGATTGCCAGTCACTGCCATCAAAACGCCCCAGACCATTTTCCATAAAATAACTATACAGATCACGAATAATACGCTGAGCCTTTTCAAATTCATTGTGTACCCTGTAATACCGGTACACATTCTCGTAGAGAAACATCCTGAGGTCACTAATGGCCTGAAGCATCTTTTTGCTGATATGCAACTTGCCATCTGCTGCTTCCAGAGTTTCAACAATCAAATCCCGCACCATGGCCCCGGTTCGTTTGGAATGACGCTCTCCCACCACAGCCCTGATATCTGCCGGTAAATCATCTTCTCCCAGAATACCTGCACGCAGAGCATCGTCCATATCATGATTGACATAAGCAACTATATCAGCCATCCGTACCACCTGCCCTTCAAGGGTTACAGGAAGCTCTGCTTCGTCCTTAGGGAATATATCGTTGCGGCCTTTGGAGTGTTTGACAATCCCGTTACGCACCTCAAAAGTGAGATTTAAGCCGCGTCTTTTATTCTCAAGAAAATCCACGACCCGCAGACTATGAATATAATGGCGAAACCCGCCAGGATGCAATTCGTTCAGAGTTGCCTCCCCGGCATGGCCAAAAGGAGTATGGCCCAAGTCGTGCCCTAGGGCAATGGCTTCAGTCAAAGGGCTGTTCAAACACAGGGCTGAAGACATGGTTCTGGCAATTTGTGAAACCTCCAGAACATGGGTAAGGCGTGTACGGTAATGATCTCCAGCCGGAGCCAGAAACACCTGTGTTTTATGCTTCAGACGACGAAATGTTTTTGAGTGAGTAATACGATCCCTATCCCGCTCAAAGGGCATACGGATATCGCACTCATCATCTTTTTCAGTGCGCATGCGGCCTTTCGTATTTTTGTTCAGACATGCATAGGGGGAAAGAATCTGCTCCTCTCTGTCTTCTAACTGTCGCCGGATAGAAGTTCCTACAACCGGTGTATACGCCATGATTTCATCCAATAATGATCAAAAGTTGTGAGTTTCACAATGAATTCTTAATTTTTACACGCCCTTTTCACTCTCTGCAAGCACTAGTTGAGCTTGCACTGGCCAGTCTTTCCCCACTCCTCATAGAAAACCAGTTCATCCAGATTAAGTCGTGGTAGCCATCCGGCTTTTTCAAGTTCCGGCATCTCGGGAAAATGGCTGACATGGCCGATACAGAGATACGCGACCACCACCACGGAATCCGGCAGCTTAAAAATATCACGCAGTTGCTGCTCATGAATGATAGAGACCCAGCCCACACCAATCCCTTCCGCCCTTGCTGCAAGCCATAAATTTTGAACAGCACAGACGGTTGAATAAAGATCCATTTCCGGCTGCACGGTTCGGCCAATCACAACCGGCCCGGTTCGTTCCCTGTCACAGGTAATAAGCAGATTAACCGGAGCCTCACGGATGCCTTCAAGCTTAAAGCTCTGATACTTCTCTTTTTTATCTCCGGAAAACATCTCTGCAGACTCATCATGCGCTTTTATAAAATCCTGATGAACCTGCTCTTTAGTCTCTTGATCTCTTACCACCAGAAAATTCCACGGCTGCATAAACCCAACCGATGGCGCATGGTGGGCCGCTCGAAGCAATTTGTCGACAATCTCCTTAGAAACAGGATCGCTGACAAACTGCGCTCGAATATCACGGCGTTGCATGATTGCCTGATACACACCTTCTTTCCGCTCATCTTCAAAAGCATATTTATTATTCATTGTCTCTTTCCATCTGAATATATTGCCTTGCACTGGTCTATGAAAAATAGATCAAAGCATTTCAATTGATTTCACTCTACCTTGCGTACTTCTATAGGTTAACTTATGCCATTGCAATATTTTTTTTCTTTCTCTGCATTGCTATTCCACTGAAAAAATGATACTTTTCCCAAAATTTCATTAGGCAGAACCTTCTGCCTGTTTCTAACACCCCACAAGGGGATATAAGTACCTTCAGCAAATTCTTTACAAAAATACACGAAAAGAATTCATAAGGTATTAAAACAAAGGAGGAATAGATGAGACAGAAGATACTACCCTTGATTATTGCTGCACTCTTCATGACGTTCAGCACTCAGGCCATGGCTGGTGGTAGTCAGAGTTACCCGAATGGCGCTGAAGCTTTTATGGCTGGTGCAGTCCCTCCTCCCGGCTTCTATTTTTTAGACTATATGTATTACTACAGTGCAGACACCATGAAAGATGACAGCGGTGATGACATTGATGTCTTCGATGATATTTCAGTGGTTGCCAACGTCTTTCGCTTTCTGTGGGTGAGTAACAAACAAATTCTAGGTGGAAATTATGGAATGCATGCCTTCCTGCCCATCCTTGATGTAGACCTGGATTTTAATGCTCCCTTAGGCCCGGAAGCCACAAGATCCTACTCGGACACCTCTGTTCCATATGTTATTTTCAGCCCCTTTATTTTATCCTGGCATCTTCAGGAAGGTAAGCTGCACATCGTAACCTCACTGGCTGACATCTATATTCCCACTGGGCAGGATGATGGAAACCTAGCCACTGTGGGCAAAAACTTCTGGACTATTGAACCGGTACTCGGCATCACCTATATGCTGAACGACTGGGAATTTTCCGCAAAATTCATGTATGACTTCAGTACAAGTCAAGATGATTACGCCACAGTTTACGGCTTTGAAGTTGACCGGGATCCGGGTCAGGAATTCCACTTTGACTATTCTGCATCTTACGCCATTACACCTTCCTTACGTCTCGGTGTGAACGGCTATTACTATACTCAGACCACTGATGATTCTTACGATATTGATTCTTCCATTCCCGGACCTGTTCAGGCTCTGTTAAAAGACGATGAAGGAAACCACAGCCAGGTTTTTGCTGCCGGCCCCGGTATCTGGTACAATCATAAAAATATGTTCTTCTCTCTGCGCAATCAGTGGGAAATGGCTGCAAAAAACAAGACTGAAGGATATAATGTCTGGGCTAAATTCACTTACGCTTTTTAGTACCTTATAAATTCTTTTCGTGTTTTTTTGAAAAGAATTT
>JAOZQU010000086.1 GCA_029932055.1 Desulfocapsa sp. | reverse complement strand
GCACCTGAATAGTTATTAATCAATATACCAGTTTTTTAACGTTTACCTTAGTTTTTTTCAGGCCACATGATTGATCCGCTAAAAAAACATCTTGTTCCCATAGAAGATCTCCAGGATATCCGGGGAGTACAGCTCCCTGTCCGGCTTAATTTTGTGCAGTTGGTGGTGACCGGTCCTCCGGGAGCTGGTAAAACACATTATATTAATCATATACATGGATGGCCCAATGAGGGCTATGTTGATTTGACCCGCAAGGGATGGTGGAAAGATCAAACCCTGACCTATCGTCCCCGGGAAGTGCATCTTGGTTTTCCATTCAAGGGGTTTTCTGAAGCTATAACTGTATTTGATAAGGAATGGCTGGAATCGGAGGAGCCTCTGTTTTTAGAGCTTCACAGGATTCAGATTCCTCCTGCCAGCAATAATATTTTTCAGACAAATTGGAGAACACGCTATATCTTTGAGTTTTTACTGCCTGATCCTGAAATAATTTTCAGGCGACGCATGGAAAGACACAAGGAAGGTTATTTTCCAGTGGATAAGAACCTGACTTTGGAAATGGTTCGCCGTCAATTAGATATTTATCGTGAAGTTGCTCTTTATATGCATATGGCCCAAATGCAGGTATATGTCCGGGAAGAAATCAGTAAACCTCCCATGCGTATTGCGGAAAAAAATGATGTAAATGTCCCGAAATGGGCCAGAGCCGACTCTGAACACAAGCCGGATTTAAAGACTCTGTTTGGTTGGAAGTCCCTACTGCTTCGCCAGGAAGCCATCGAGTGGTTTACTGTTACCGATCAGTTACAGGTGTTGAAAAATGAGTGTCGCATTCCCCATGATGGAAAGACATTTGAGATGATTATTGGAGAGCAGCGGCTTGTTTTTCATCCGGAAATTCCCATAGGGGTCAAGAAAAAGAATATTAAAAAAAATTGGCTGATTTCTCCGTCCAAGGCCTGTGCTGCAAATACGATCAATGGCTTTGCCAGAATTACAGTTGGGGAAAAAGTACTCATAGGAACAGATAATCTACAATATGAAGAAATTTTTCATTTTTCCAAGAGTGTGGCCAGGAGACATTTAGCAGTTACCAATATCAAGGGGGATTTGAAGATTACTCCCCTGGATGACGACAAGACAGCCATTCAAATTGTTCGAAGCGAAGATCAGGATATACGGGAGCGAATTGGTACGAATCGCTATAATGCTATCCTTGGCATACGTGCAATTTATGGGGATTCCATTATTATGTTGCCACCTGTTGAGGCACTGGCCTCCATTGAGGAGGTAAATGCAATTCTTCGTGATGAACCATGCCGGGAAAAAACTGATTCCGGAGAGCCCGGTGCACTGCTCGAACCCCCTGATGACTTGAGACTTGTTATTGTAGGCGATCTCCATGCACAGGTGGATAACTTTCTGGTTATTTTAAATGAAAATTGTCTGTTGTCCCATCTTGATGCAAACCGTGCCTGTCTGGTTATCCTTGGAGACGCCATTCATTCTGAGATTCCCAAGGAAATGGAAAATATGGACAGTTCCATTTTGATGATGGATCTGATTTTTAAGTTGAAGTGCCATTTTCCTGAAAATGTTTTCTATATTCGCGGGAATCACGACAGCTTTGATAGCGCACTCAGTAAATCAGGAGTCTCTCAGGGCATTTTGATGCGTAAACGCTTGAAGGAGTTGCGCGGTGACGAGTACGTGGAAGAGATGCAGAAATTTTACGACTTGCTTCCCATGGTTATGAAAACAGATTCATGCGTGGCCTGCCATGCTGCTCCGCCACGTAAAAGGATCAGCCGTAAAAAACTGATCAATCTTCGCAGCTATCCGGAAATATGTCATGAGATTTTGTCGAACAGGCTCATGCGGTCTCATTATCTTGCCGGTTATGAGAAAAGGGATGTGAAGCAGTTTCGAAAGAGTTTAAAACTCCCCAAGCAGGCTCCATTTGTGGTTGGTCATACGCCCCTTGATCCATTTAATAGTTTTTGGAAAAATGCTGGTAATATTAAAGGGCATCATATTATATATAGTGGCCGGGAAGAAGGGCCGAGTCTGTTCCTTCAGATCAGGAAGAAGATGATTCCTTTGACTTATCCGGCAGAACCATTAACTAAGATTATTAATGAAATAAAACAGTAGCATGAAAAAATGAATGCGGTGATATCGTTTGTCACTCACTTTATGTGGAGAATATTATGGTAGCAATGTCAACAAACCCTTTGGCGGGCTTACTGCGAAAGTCACCATTTAAACCGATTCAGGAGCACATGAGAAAGGTTTTTTCCTGTGTTATGCTGTTGCCGGCTTTGTTTGATGCACTTTACAGAAATAATCAGGATGAGGTGAATGATCTGGCAGAACAGATAGGGAAACTGGAGACAGAGGCCGACCGGATAAAGTCCAGGTATCGTCACAATATGCCTAAAACTTTATTACTCCCTGTTGATAGAAAGGATCTTCTTAGTCTGATACATGAGCAGGATTCTATTTCTGATGGTGTTGAAAAGATCAGCCAGATCCTTACCAATCGTGATATGACAGTTCCGGAAGCGATAAAAGAAGGGCTTGACGAACTTCTGGAAGGGACCATGGAAATCAGTGCTCAGGCAAAAACAATGATTGAAGAGCTTGACGAACTGGTACATGTTGGATTCAGTGGCAGGGAACATGATAAAGTCACGAACATGATAGTAGGAGTACGCAGAAGTGAGCATAATATTGATAAAATTTTGAAAAAAGTAAATCGAACACTATTCGGTATTGAAAAAGAGCTTGATCCTGTAACAGTTATGTTCTGGTACAAAATAATTGAGGAAGTTGGCGATATTTCCGATCATGCTGAGAATATGGCTGATCGTCTGTTATTGTTTTTGTCTAAATAAGGAAAGAGAGAGAAAAAATGGAAATTATTGCTGCATATGGGACAATTTTTATTGTTCTTGCTGTAATTTTTGGTCTGTTTATGACTTGGGGAGTGGGGGCAAACGACCTGGCAAATGCCATGGGAACGTCTGTGGGAGCAGGTGCTGTTAGTGTTAAACAGGCTATCGGTATTGCCATTGTTTTTGAGTTTGCCGGTGCTGTGCTAGCTGGTGGCAATGTTACCAAAACAATCCGTAAGGGAATTATTGACCCAACAGCCATTATTTCGTCACCTGAAATTCTGGTTTATGGCATGCTTGCGGCATTACTTGCTGCGGCTGTCTGGCTGATGATTGCATCGAGCAGGGGGTGGCCGGTATCCACAACGCACTCCATTGTTGGGGCCTTGATAGGATTTGCCGTTGTCGGCATAGGGCCTGATGCTGTGAACTGGGGAAAGGTTGGTAAGATTGTTGCCAGCTGGGTGGTTTCTCCATTGATCGGCGGTACCATTTCTTTCCTGCTGGTAATGTCGACCAGGAAGCTGATTTTTAATACTGACAACCCGTTAAAAAATGCCAAAAAATATGCTCCATTTTATGTTTTTCTAGTAGGCTTTGTAATCTCCCTGGTGACACTGTTTAAAGGCTTGAAACATCTTCATATTGATCTCACGGCTCTGCAGAGTTTTCTACTGGCAATTCTTATTGGTCTGTTGACCAGTGCTGTCGGGTATTATTTTATTAGAAAGGTGAAGGAAGATCCTGAGGCGGATCGGGATTTTCATTTTGCGAGTGTGGAAAAGGTCTTTACTCCCATGATGCTTGTTACCGCCTGTGCCATGGCATTTGCGCATGGTTCCAATGATGTTGCAAATGGTATCGGGCCTCTTGCTGCAGTCATCAGTATTGTTACATCTGGTGGTGAAGTCATGCAGTCTTCTGATATGCCCATCTGGATTCTTGTTGTTGGTGGTACGGGGATCGTTGTCGGCCTTGTCACCCTTGGCTATAAGGTTATGCTGACTGTTGGCACCAAGATTACAGAGCTCACCCCGTCACGTGGGTTTTGTGCAGAACTTGCTGCTGCAAGTACTGTGGTGCTTGCATCACGAACCGGTCTGCCGGTATCGACAACACATATTCTGGTTGGATCAGTCCTTGGTGTCGGGCTTGCCCGCGGGATCGGTGCCCTTGATCTGCGGGTTGTTATGAATATTATAATTTCCTGGATTGTCACTCTGCCGGCAGGAGCTGTCATGGCAATGGTGTTTTTCTTTTTCCTCAAAGGCGTATTTGGTTGAAATAAGAATTTTGTTAATGAATGTAAGCATTCATGTTAGAACAAAAATAGTGCTAGGAGCTTGTCCGAGAATAGGCATTTCTTCTCAAATCGAGGCATTTTGAAAAAATAAGCGCAGATAGTAGTTGATATTTCGAGCATTGTTTTTTTTAAATAACGAAGAGTTGAGGAGAAAGGGCACTTGTACCCGTAGTTTGGGTGTTCTCGGACACGCTCCTAGAGCCCATCAATTGTAAATGTTTGGATAGTGCCTCAGGTTCGTTCGTTTCGCTTTGCGGTGTATGTTGCCCAAGCACGATGCACAAAAAACTACGATCTCTACAAAAAACTTGCTGTTTAAGGAGGATAACAGATGGAAGCATTAATTGATGACAATAAAATCAAAAATCTTTTTAAACAGGCTATTATTGAAGCCATTGAAGAAAAAAAAGATGTTGTACGCGATCTTTTTATAGAAGCCATGGAGGAGATTGCATTAGTACGGGCCATCGAGGAAGGCGAATCCTCTGATCATGTCAGCAGAGATGAGATTTTTGATATTTTGGGTGGTAAAGAAGAGACTGCATGAAAACAGAGTTTAGGAAAAGTTTTTCAAGGGATTTGAAACGTCGAAAAAAAGATCATCTTTTTTTGAATAATGTCAAAAAAATTATCGAAGAAGTTGATAAAGTTAAAAGTATTACTGACATAACGAATTTGAAAAATCTTAAAGGAAATAGTGAATTCTACCGGATTCGCTTTGGCGATTATCGTGTTGGAGTCAAAATAAAAAGTGATAGAGTTATTTTTATTCGTGCCTTACACCGTAAAGATATCTACCGTTATTTTCCTTGATCAGTGCCTAACTCCCGGACTTGTAATACCTTCTGCACTGCAAAGTATTCTTTTTGCTGTAAACCTATTCATCAAACATTCTGTTACCTGTGTCCTCGTCCAAAACCCAAACAACAAAACGGGTAATCAAAAAACCACTGAATGAAAAGCATATCATTGGTTTTCTTTTTGCTATCAGTTTCACATTAACCCTTTTTCTTGGTGGTTTACTCCTGACTCTTTCTCTTTTGAAGATTCCGGACATCAGAACCATTGCCGAGTACCAGCCTCACCAAGCTTCAGAAATTCTTGATCGTCAGGGGAATGTCATTGAGCGTATCTATACTGAAAATAGAACAGTTGTCTCCCTTGCGGAGATGCCTTCTTATCTCCCTCAGGCCTTTGTTGCTGCTGAAGACAGTAGATTTTATGAGCATCCAGGGCTAGATCTCTGGTCGGTATTTCGTGCAGCCATAAACAACCTGTGGAGCGGACGTCGTGGTCAGGGAGGATCGACTATTACCCAGCAGGTTGCGCGTTCATTGTTACTCACTCCCGAGAAAACTTATATTCGTAAGTTTAAAGAGGCCATTCTGGCCTGGCGAATAGATACACTACTCAGTAAGGACGATATTCTTCATATTTATCTCAACCAGATCTACCTGGGGAGTAGTGCATATGGAGTGGAGGCTGCTTCTCAGGTTTATTTTGGGAAACGGGCCAGGAATTTAAGCCTTGGAGAGGCAGCCATTCTTGCCGGTCTTCCTCAGGCGCCCAGTCGGTATTCACCACATCGTAATTTGAAAGCTGCCCAAAACAGGCAGCGTTACGTTTTAAATCGTATGGCTGCTGACGGATACGTGAGCTCAGGCGCGGCACGTACAGCTTATACTCGCCCATTGTCTCTTGCCGGTGATAGTACGGCAAAAAAAGGAGTGAATGGTTATTTTGTCCAACTGGTGAAGAAACAGGCTGAAAAAATTTTAGGACAATCACTTAACAGGGCAGGGGTCAGGATTCGTACCACCATGGATCCCGTACAGCAAAAACAGGCTTCCGCTGCTCTTCGTCAGGGGTTGGATCGATCTTTTCCGGGGGATAAAAAGGTTCAGGGTGCTATCCTTTCGCTCGATGCCTGTAATGGAATGGTCAGGGCGCTGGTTGGGGGGCGAGATTTTAACAAAAGTGCTTTTGATAGAGCAACCCAGGCCCGGCGTTCAGCCGGTTCTCTGTTTAAACCCCTTCTCTATGCCGCTGCCTTTGAAAAGGGCTATAGTCCCGAATCGATACTCCTTGATTCTCCTTTATCTATTCCAGGCCATGACGGGAAGATGTGGAATCCTAGAAATTTTTCTGGTGAATATTTTGGTCAGACGACACTCCGTGAAGGACTGGTGAAATCAAGAAATATTATAGCCATTAAATTATTGAAAGAGGTTGGAATCAAAAGAGTTAAAAAACTGGCAGAAAAAGTTGGTATTAGGCCTCCTATAACTTCAGATCTTTCTTTGGCACTTGGTGCTACAGGTGTTTCTCTGCTTGAGATTACCGCTGCCTACTCGCCGTTTGTCTGCACTGGCAAGTATTTTTTACCGACCCTCATAAGCGCAATAGACTCAAATGATGGGAGGAGGATTTTTCGTGCCAAACCCTTGGGGCAACAGGTTTTGAATTCATCCGTGGCAGTTGAGATGAAGGGACTCCTGACTGAAGTCATTGAAAGAGGTACCGGCAAAAGAGCTGTCGGCCTGAGCATGGTGTCAGGAGGCAAGACAGGAACCACCAATGCAAATAGAGATGCATGGTTTGTCGGGTTTTCAGGAAAACGACTTGGCGGAGTATGGCTTGGCTATGATGATAACAAGAGCCTTGGCAGGGGAAAGAGTGGCGGCATTGTGGCGGCACCAATCTGGCGTGAATTTATGAATGGAGCAGGTAACCCCTGACAAAGAATTATGGATTATCAGGAAATAATAAGTGTCTGTTATTGTGGTGATGGCAAAGGCAAACTCGAAAAGGCGGAAAGTCTTGCAGAAGAATATGGATTCAAGTTGTTACAGCAGAAAAACGTTCAGGATCAGCTGGGGATTGTTAAAGAAGCGGTTGAGGCACTTGATGAACAGATGACTGCAATGGAGATGGGGAAGACCTGTTCACAGTGTGCAGCAAAGCCTGACGGGGGATGTTGCAGTGCCTACATGGGGAATGAAAATAATGATGCCCTGCAGCTGCTCATGAATATTCTTGCAGGAGTGAAAGTAAAGCTGGTTCGTGATGATGGTGTGGAATGCTGTTTTCTTGGCGAACGAGGCTGTCTTCTGCTTTTTAAACCAATCTTTTGTCTCAACTATCTCTGTGGTCGAATTCGGGAAGAATCGGATAAGGATAAGTTGAGCTTGCTCGAACAAAAGACCGGAGCACTTCTGACTGCTCAGTCAACTCTTGAGCAGATAATCATTCGTTTTTTAGTAACTGTTCAGGAGCGCGACTGAACAGTTACTAAGTTTTGTTTTATTTGAAGGCTCCCACGCCAAGAGCTTTCTGAAGCTCTTCAACAGGACCATAATCAAGGGGATCGGTCCAGCCAATAATTTTGGCTTTGCTGGCTGCAGGATCATCTTTTTTTATCTGTTTCAATGCAGATGCTACTTCCTGAGCCAGTGCATCTGATGTCGCAGCAGTTTTGGCAAGAGGCCATTCGGGATAGAGGGTTGTGGAGTAGACAAATGGAAAGGTAGAGCTCTGTTTGTTAATAATTTTGAATTCTTCCATGGAAATGGCA
The DNA here is from genome assembly GCA_029932055.1 of Desulfocapsa sp. Lineage (GTDB taxonomy): Bacteria > Desulfobacterota > Desulfobulbia > Desulfobulbales > Desulfocapsaceae > Desulfocapsa. The sequence goes on along the minus strand of JAOZQU010000086.1, from coordinate 6,116 downwards.
CCGCTTGCAACCATACGTTCCAGAGTATCGGTCCGTACAGTACCTGCTGCAACCTGTTCATTTTGGATGGCAAATACGACATTGTCATGCTTACCGCCAAATTCTACTTTGGCAAAATCCGTAAAAGGATCCATTCCTGCATCTTTGATGGTTTTGTATGCCATCTGCCAGCCACCAAAAGAAGACTTTTTGACTGCCATAAATGATTTTCCCTTAAGGTCTGCCAGGCTGTTGATGCTGTCATTATAGGCAGTGGTAAGAATGACACCACCGAATGATTTAAGAGCTTGTCCCTGACGGGAATTGATCATTGTCGCAATGGCACTTGCTCCAAATTTGACTTTAGCAGTGACAAACATGGAGGAATTGACAAGAAAGAAATCAACCTCATTTGCTTCAATGGCCGGATTTACTTTATCAAAGTCAAGGGGGACAATTTTCACTGTTTTACCAAGTTTTGCGCTGAGGTACTCTCCGGTTGCAGTCCATTTTTTCATGGCTTTAGCCGGGCCGTTTTTGGCAAGAACACCAAATTTGATACTGTCTGCTGCTTGAACAGATACAGCACAGATGAAAAAGAGAATTACACAGAGAATTGAGAAACGATGTCTCATTGGGAACCTCCCGGGTAAGTGTGAAAGAATGAGGTAAGTGGAGCTACGAACAACTGCAATATAAAATTCTTTCAAAAAGACAGAGGAAAGTCAAGGAACAAAAAAGAGACGTGAAGAAAAAATTTGCCAGGAATGTTTGTTCTGTGTGTTTTGGCTTTTATTAAGTCAACATAGAACAGAAGAATTTTAAAACAGTTTCAGGTGCCGCAGATTCGCATAGGCACGTTTGTCCGCTATAGTGGAACTATGGGGGCAAAGGTGACCATGCGAAGCTGTGGTACCTGGGACTGTTTTTATGAAAAGCTAAAAGGGTTTCATTGTCCAAATACCGCAAGGACAGGTGTCAACACAGAAACCACAGGCGATACATTTTTTATCATCAGAAATATACTCGTAAGAGGTACCAAGACCGGATTCATACCCATTGGTATGGGCATATTCTACTTCCCGCCGGGTAATGGCAGCTTCCGGGCAGATGGTTTCGCAGAGATGACAATCACGGCAAGAGGCACAGGAAAGACAGCGATCAGCTGAGTTCACCTGGGTGTGCTCATGTTCAACCTCCGGGGTATAATGAGTGATGGTCAGTGCCTTTTGGGTAATAACCTCTTTGGTAAAAGGCTTCCACTCTTCTCCCTTGAATTGAGCCACAATATATTCTGCTGCACTTTTACCGGCACCAAGTGCGTTCGTGGCAAGACCTGGTTTTTCCACATCACCGATGGCAAGAACTTTGGTATCAGTAGTGAGATGGGCCTCATTAGTTTTGAGCCAGGCAGCACCACCCACAGTCACTGTGTCCACAGAGTCGGGAAGGAATTGTAACTTGGGCACATCACCAATTGAAATGATTACAGTCTGGGCTGGTATTACTTCACCCGTGTCCATAACAAGTCCTTCGGGGGTAACTTCTTTGGTCATTACCGGCCAGCGAAATTCAGCACCAAGAGCCTCGGCAGCTTCTTTTTCATTACCAAAGGCAAGTGGCTTCTGGATATCCACCAGTGTAACTTTCTCGGCACCAAGGCGGTAGGCCTCACAGGCCACATCACAACCAACATTTCCGGCTCCAATGATGACAACTTCTTTGCCGACTTTATCAGGACTTGAGCTTTTTGCTTTTTTCAGGAAGTCCAGCGCTGGAATGACTGTTTCATGTCCGGGGAATGGGATCTTCCGGGGTTCATGGGTTCCAACTGCTACGATCACGTAATCAAATTCGTCCTGGAGTCTGGCGAATGTTTCTTTGTTCATATCCACACCAAGGTTGGTATGGATATTAGGAGTCTCGATAAAACGCTTGACTTCCTGATCCCAGATAGCTTGCGACAGACGCTCCCAGGGGATAACCTGGGCAAGCTTTCCACCGATAAAATCGTCTTTTTCAAAGATGTGGGCCTCAACTCCGGCATGTGCAAGCTGCCAGGCCGCATTCATGCCCGCAGGACCACCACCAATGATGGCCACTTTTTTTCCAAGAGACGGGGCAACAGCAGGGGATTTGGCTGTGCCAACGGCACGACCAAGAACCTGAACTTCAATGGGGTCATCCACTCCCTGACGGGAACAGTTTTCCATACACAGATTCGGGCAGACAGCCCCACAGACGGAAGCGGGGATTGGCGTGTATTGAAGGAGCATTTCATAAGCTTCCTCAAGCTTACCTTCACGAATTAAGCGTAAGCGGTCAACAGTTGGGATGTGCACTGGACAGTAATAGGTACATGGCGCTGCTGACTCGCGGTTTGCCCAGAAAGGTTTTTTGCGTCGCATGTCACCTGTAGGTACAGCTCCAATGGGACTGCGATCCAGGCCGGGGGCAAGATCACGTAGAGGATCTCCGCCACCAAAGGCCTTATTCCAGTGTTTGTTGCGAAATTCAGCCATGGGCATGGGGCCTGAAAACATGAGCGCACGTTCCTGAGGCGAGACAGCGTTCAGTACCTGCCATTCATCACGAACAAGAAGTGATTCTTTCAGGTCATCGCGTGAAATTTTGGCGAGGTAGGCTGGCATGTTTTCTTCAAGCCATTGCCATTGTTCATCAGTTGGTGCTGCTAATCTGGAATTTGTTCTCGAATAGGAGTCGTCTGTTTGGCCACGGAAAAAAATTGTTCCGCCAACCATCCCGACACAGGGACGATAGCCAAGGACATTGTTCATATTTTTGCCATCAACACCGCAAACTACTGCAACACCGCCGCAGTTGAATTCGGCAAATGAATCTCCAGTTGAGCCAAGAACCCAGAGTTCGGGTTTGTCATAAGCCGGATTCCATTTGGTCATGGTCAGTCCACGGGCACCAATGGATCCCCTGATGTAGACCTTGCCATTGGCCATGGCATTACAGACACCATTGGTGGCATCACCAAGAACAGTGATTTCCGCTCCGATGTTTAGATAGCCAACATCGTCAGAGGCTGCTCCTGTACAGGTGATAACGGTTCCAGGCAAACCCATGCAACCCAGTCGCTGTCCTGTGGGTCCTGAGACCGTAATGGACAGTCCATCTGCATGCTGCAGTCGAATACCAAGGTTATGCTGACCCATGGATTCGATTTGGATGGCATTGCTTGTTTCAGCAGCTGCCTGAACCATGGTTTCAAAATCCATGGAACTGATTCTGCGGCCATTTTCATCCAGGCCTTTTACAACAGTTGCACTCACGAAAAACTCCTTATAAAGAAAGTTTTCAGTTTTCAGTTTTCAGCTTTCAGAAAAAGATATATCGGCTTTTCTGAAAACTGATCGTGGAAAAGTTGAAAACTATTAACAATCTAGCACCGGTAAACGGTAAGTGAGGCCGGCATAAGTACCTTATCAGAATATTTTCTTTGAAAAAAACAAGAAAATATTCTGCAAGGTACTAACAAACGTATTTAATATTCAATCTCTCAGCTGCATCTTTATCACCAATACCAAGTGCATCAGACATACCAACCGGCAGGGATTGAGATCGTCCCAGTGGTGCCATGACTTTTTTCATCTCAGTACGAATGGACATGAATACTTCACTCACTCGTTCAGCAACTATGTCAGGATCAAGACGGCGATACAGTTTCGGATTCTGGCTAGTGATACCCTTGGGACAGATACCAACATTACAGACATTACAGCGGTTTCTCTCGTTACCAAGACAACCGGCCGCAGCCTGCATGATGTATTTTCCGATATGAACACCGGATGCACCAAGCATGATAAGTGCCAGTCCGTTCTGGGTCACGTTGCCGTTTTTACCAATTCCGCCGGCTGCAAATATTGGGATTTCATTTTGCTTGCCTTGAGCTACCAGATCCAGGTAGCATTCTCGTACATTGGAGGCAATGGGGTGACCTGTTGCGTCCATGGATACGTTGTAGGCTGCACCTGTTCCACCATCAATACCGTCGATCAGCAAACCACCGGCGTAAGGGTTCCGCACCAGGTTGTTGAGCACTGATTTGGCACTTGTTGAGGCAGAGATCTTGGGATAGATCGGCACCTTGTGGCCAAAAGCAGTGGACAGGGTCTGCATCATCTTCATCACCGATTCCTCAATGGAATACAGAGTCTGATGAACAGGAGGTGATGGAAGGTCAACACCTTCAGGAACACCGCGCAGACGGGCGATGAGTTTGGAAACCTTGAACCACATCAGCAGTCCACCGTCTCCTGGTTTTGCACCCTGACCATATTTAATCTCAATGGCTGCAGGATCACACTGCATGTCGGGAATGGCGCGGATGATTTCATCCCAGCCAAAATAACCGGACGCAATCTGGAGGACTATGTATTTCAGGTATGGGCTTTTCAGAATCCATGGCGGACATCCGCCTTCACCGGTACACATGACAACCGGGATACCAAGTACTTCATTACAGTAGGCAACACCCTGAAGCAGGCCCAGCCACATGTTAGGAGAGAGCGCACCAAAGGACATGGAACCGATAACAAAGGGGAAAATTTCTCTGGTCGGAGGAATCCAGCCGCCTTCACGGGTGCGTTTTAAAAACTCTGCCGGATCAAGGGTACGACCAAGGGTGGTGGTAACAGTGAACTCATGGCGACCAGCATCGAGTGCCGGATCAGTGAGCATTGAAATGCGGTTGAACATGATCCTGTCAAGCAGGGTGGGGCCAATCTTATTACGACGGCCGCCACGTTTCGCGGGCTCACCCTTCTGATTATTGAAGAAGAGTGTCCTGTTCTCATTGGTATTGGGAACGGGCATGATCGCCTCGTTGGGGCAGACCATGGAGCACATGGAACAGCCGATACAGGCATTGGCCATGTTTGTTTTCTGGCGAATACCGACAAAGGTTCGGTATTCGTTGCCGCGTTTCTTTTTCAGGACATCGAGTTTCGGCATCCTCTGTCGTCTATAGGCGAGGTAGATGGCCTCTTTCGGGCAAACTGCGGTACAGTGGCCGCAGAGGGTACATCTGTCTTCGCGGTGTTGGATTATCCAGGGCAGATCAGTGTAGCTTAAGCTGCCTGGTCCAACGGATACGGATCGTGCTGAGACCATATTGTCAGTTCCTTTCGTTCTGGTGGTACAATAATTGTGTGTTCACGCATGGGTTGAAAATCAAGTGATGGATCACGGTCAGGAACCATGGCATCCACTCCGCACATCTCTGAAGCAATTGCCCAGGCACCTGGCCTGCCGCCCACGGTTGCGGGGCGTAATTTTTTTTGATCCATGACCAGCATGCAGGTTTCATCAGGCAAAGTACCGATAATTGCGTTGGGGCCGTCAATGATCAGGCGGCGACAGCTATCGCGCAGTCCGGTGAGAAATTCTCCCTGCGGATGGTTGGCCAACTCTTCGCCACGAAGCGGAGTGATGATATGCTTGTAGGCCTGCAGGGGCAGTTTCAGTTGTTTCAGAGTGTAATGGAGAATATGGGTAAATGTCTCCGAGTCACTTTGATAACCGGTGTATCCTGGAAAATGTTTACCAAGCAGCCAGTCACGGATGGGAACAAAAGCAGTGTTCTCGCCGTTGGTCATGGTTGCAATCCCCTGAAGAAAGAAGGGGTGGCAGGCATACAGATTAATACCATAATTAGTATTCTGTCTGCCTTGTGCCATACATACCCGGGATTTGATCCGGTTGTCGGATAAATTGAGTGCATCACCAATTTCAAGGGGCCAGCCAACTTCTTTGATAGTTGCGACATCCGGCCAGAAAGAGAAGGCGGTCAGGTCATTTCCATGGTCTTCGCCATTTTTACGGAGTGCCAGACGGGTGAGCATCAGTTCGGTCTCGATTTCGTCTTTTGATTTCGTGCTTAAAGATGCGGGCATTTTATATGCACGAAGAAAATAACGATACCTGTCAGTGGCTTCAATTAGTTCAGGTCTGGTTTCAAACTCATGGTCATACTTGAGCTCAAACCCACGATTTTCCATGAAGCTGTTCAGACGATGCCAGGCTTCTTCAGTATGGGCAATACCTGAGAGAATAGGAAATTTCGAGTTGTATTTAAAATCTTCGAAATCCAGACCACGCAGGAGGAG
>JAOZQU010000085.1:8859-13913 GCA_029932055.1 Desulfocapsa sp. | reverse complement strand
CTTCGTGAGTACTACAAGAAAAACGGTATTGCTCCAATGGTACGTATTCTTTCTAAAACCACCGGTTTTCCTCTGAAGAGAATTTATGAGCTGTTCCCATCAGGACCTGGTAAAGGTGCCTGTAAGATGGCTGGTCTTCCTAAACCTACCGGTTGTGTATAAGTCATAGCTGTTTAAGGTTTTATGAGTCAAAAAAGGCGTTATCCTGTGTAAAAGGATAACGCCTTTTTTTTGTTTGGTGCAAGTTATCTGATGATAACTTTGTGTGGATATAAGTATACAGTTACAGTTTAGAGTTAAGGGTAATTTATAGTTATTGCTGAATAAATACTTTTTTTATTCAACTTTCTCTTGAAGCAGTTTTGCTTCTATGGATTGAACCTTTTTTTGATAGCTGCCGGGATCGATGGCAGCTCCACGAATTCCGCCCCGTAAATTGATTTCCGCAAGATATGTCACGTTTTTTTCAGTGATCATAAGATCCAGGTGTCCATAGGGAAACGATCCCCGTTTCATGGCCTCATTGCAGAGTGCTAATTGGTGGCTGTTGAGGTTAAAGGCATTGGCGTCTCCACCGCAGTGCAGATTGTTGCGGAAATTATCCGGGTTGTTTCTTTCATAAGCCTCGATATAATCATCAAGAATAACTACCCGTACATCACGACTGTTCGCAACAAAAGGCTGGAGCACAAATGGATAGGGGAGGACGTTGTTTGCTGCCTGGGTGTAGACATCTTCAATGTCCCTGAAAAGGTGGATGCCAAGGCCTGCATTTTTCCGATCGTGTTTGAGGACAACTTTTTCTATGGCGTAACGGCCGTAGAGGGAAATTGTTTCGAGCAATCCATGAATATCGTATATAATAACAGTATGAGGGATCATCAAAGGGGCAAGCAGGCGAGCCTGAAAAGTTTTAGAACGACTGGCGAGCTGTGAAGTGGCAGAGGGGATAAGGTGTACGCCACGCTCGACAAGGTCGAGAAGAAGGTGTTCTTCCTCGTATTTCAGGCGGAGTCTGCAGGCGATAATGTCTCCCGAGCGAAGCTCTTGGAACAGTGATGGGAGCTCGTGGTTTTTTTTTATGATGCGGGTTTTACTGGTCAAAAGAGCATTTCCGAAAATCGTTGGTGGAACATTGAGAGATCTTTTCCGCATTGGCCGCAGATTAGTTTTATATCGCCTAATATTTCGGAGTTCTCTTCTTCAGGTGTGAAGCTGCCATCGTCATTTTGGGAGTAAACGGTAGTAATGATCGCATTTTCTGCAATTTCGTAGAATGTTTCGTCATTACCGCATTCAGGACAGGAGATTCGATTGACTGGCGTTGGCAGGTCGCTAGGTTGCATGGAGGATTATTCAGTCTTTGGCTGGGTGATCTTCTTTTTTGGGGCTGGTGGTGTTTTTTTCATCCAAGTGAAGCTCTTTATTTGCGATTTTCATTTCGCCATTGAGTTCGGCGCCAGGTTCAACGCTGAGATTATTACTTTCAATCATTCCAATAATCCGGCAGGATTTGCTGGCTGTAATCAAATTGGCTGTAACGTTTCCTTCAAGCAAACCATGGCAGACAAAGGTGGATACCTCAATGTTGCCATATACCTTTCCTACTTCACTGAGGATCAGGTGTTCCCCTTTTATGTTTCCATCAATCGTGCCATCGATTCTGGCTTTTCCTTCAAATAGAAGATCTCCTTTCATTGTCATCTTGGCATCGATGATGGAGGAAATTGCCTCTTTATCGGCTTTTTGACTTTCCTGGTCAAAGCTGTTTTTTTTGCTGAAAATGGCCATGTTAATTCGTCAGAATACTACTGGAGAGATTTTTATTTTCAGTAACCAGCAGGTGTTTGATCTTTATTTTTGACTGTTGGATGACAGGTGCCCGAGTAAGTTTGTCGACCCGCATAAAGGTACTTGGGTTAATTGGTTTGTTGTGAAGGCAAATTTCATAGTGAAGGTGAGGTCCTGTGGAGCGGCCACTGCTGCCCACTGTCCCAATGAGTTGGCCACGTTTGACCTTGTCTCCATGTTTGACGAGAAGTTTTTGCATGTGGGCATATTTAGTGGTGTATCCGTTACCGTGGCAAATCTCAATGTATCGGCCATAGCTGCCATTAAAAAAAGACCTGGTTACAACCCCATCTGCCGTTGCCACAATTTGTTGCCCATTGCGACCACGCAAATCAACCCCGGTATGAAAGCCTTTTTTTCCATTCACAGGATCTGTACGATGACCAAACCTGGATGTTACCAGGCCCGGTACAGGACGTCCCAACGGGAGAAAGCTGATTGCTTCCATATAATGATCGGAGCGAAAGAGAATGGCGTTGTTTCTGTCTTTCTGGGGAGCAATAAAAGGACCGCCCGAATTCTTGTTGGTTTTGGGTGCATTTTTAATATCCACACCAAGATTACACATGATACGTTCAATCATGCCACTGCGTTCCTCGAGTTCAGTGACAGCAGTGTTGAGAAGGGTAGTCTTTTCCTTTTGGAAAGCTTCCGTTTGCTCCCTGTTCAGCTGCTGGAGTTTCTGGATCTGTAAAGTCAGTTCTTTTTTTAATGCGTTACTTTTCTGCAGTTGACTGTTCAGCTGTGTTACCTGATTGTTCAGGTTTGTGTTGGGGAAAAAGAAATGCAAGGCATTATTGCCGAGGATACTTAGGGCAATAAAGAGAGAGGCGGTGATGACGCAGGTTAGTTGCAGTCTGCGTTTGGAGAAAAAGAAGCTACGAGCTTTTCGCTTATCTCCAGTGATAATGATATGAAACAGGTCACTCATTGCGATTTGATTCTTATTAATGTATATGCAAAGTGTTTGAGAGGTTAGTACTTTGGGAATTCTTTTGTGAAGGTACAGCCACTCCTCAATGGGTACTGTAAAAGTCCCAAGGTATTTTAATCTTTAATCAATGTGAAATTATTATACTCATGAATTGTATAAAATTCAAGTAACTATTCAGGAGCACCCCAAGGGCACTTCCTCCGGGGTGCCTTCACAGATATAGGGCGCTCCTAAACAGTTACAGGACAGTGGTTAGGCAAATTGCCAGCTATCACCTGAATAAGTTACAAATTCAATAGGAAATGGGTTTTCGGGCCTTGTCTCTGCTCATGTCTTTATTAATCTCTGCTATTTGAGAAAATTTTATGTCGCATCTTTTAACATGTCAGGCTTTGGGTAAATCTTTTGGTGCTCAGCGTCTTTTTGAAAATATTAATCTTGTCATAAATCATGGTGACCGTATTGGTCTCATCGGCCCTAACGGCAGTGGGAAATCAACTTTGTTAAAAATTCTTTGTGGTCGTGTGGATCCGGATGAAGGGAAGGTCGTCAGTCGGAAACATATTAAAATGGCTTATCTGGCACAGGCAGATGTTTTTCTGGAACAGGCCAGTGTTGGGGATAATCTTGAAGCTGCACTTGATTCCTTTGGGCTTGACGAGACAGAACGTTACAACAGGGTGCAGGCTTTGCTCTCCCGTGCAGAATTTCCTGATACTTCCATAGCCGTGGAACTTCTTTCCGGGGGATGGCGGAAGAGGCTGGCTATCTGTCGTAGTTTTGTGGTGCATCCGGATATTCTGGTTATGGATGAGCCTACAAATCATCTTGATATCGAAGGTGTGATCTGGCTGGAGAAGATGTTGTCAGGTGCTTTGCCTAAAAGCCCTGATGCTTTTCTGCTGGTCAGCCATGATCGGCGGTTTCTCGAAAATACCGCTAACCGAATGGTTGAACTTTCCGCTGTTTATCCTGAGGGCTCATTGCAGGTGAATGGTGGCTATTCTCGTTTTTTACAGGCCAGGGTAGATTTTTTACAGCAGCAGCAGCAATTGGAAGACAGGCTGGCTAATAAGATGCGTCGTGAAGCCGAATGGCTCAGTCGTGGTCCAAAAGCCAGGGCTACCAAGGCACGCTACCGAATTGATGAGGCCCATAAGCTGCAGAATCATTTAAGTGAGGTGAAAAATAGAAACAGGGCAACGAAACAGGTTCGAATTGCTTTTGATTCTACTGGTAGAAAAACCAAAAAACTGCTCGATGCCAAGGGCTTGAGTAAGAGTTATGAAGGGAAAGCACTCTTTGCAGATCTTGATCTGGTGCTTACACCTGGAACCCGATTGGGCTTGCTTGGCAGGAATGGTTGTGGAAAATCAACCCTCATGCAGATCATTGCTGCAAGTACTTCCTCTGATGGACTGAAGGCAGATACGGGAACAATTCAAACAGCACCGGACGTACGTATAGTCAGTTTTGATCAGAAACGTGAGGCCATCGATCCCCGAATTACCTTGCGTCGGGCTTTGGCACCTGATGGCGATGCCATTATTTTTCGGGAGCAATCTTCACATGTGGTCTCATGGGCGCAGCGTTTTCTTTTCCGGCCTGATCAGCTGGAGACTCCGGTGGGGCAGCTTTCCGGTGGTGAGCAGGCACGTATTCTTATCGCGGACCTCATGCGGCAACCAGCCGATATTTTACTTCTTGATGAGCCAACTAATGATCTTGATATTCCATCCCTTGATGTATTGGAGGAGAGTTTACTGGATTTTCCCGGCGCGTTGGTGCTGGTCAGTCATGATCGTTTTTTGCTGGATTCTGTTTGTGATCAGGTGATCGGGTTTGATGGCAGGGGCGGGGTTGCCTTTTATGCTGATTATGAACAGTGGCTGGCTGATCTTAACAGACGTGAGAAAGATGAATCTGAGCCAGATAATGTGGTGGCAGATACGACAACTCCGAAAAAGGAAAAACAGAAAAAGTCTGGAAAACTTTCCTACATGGATCAGCGTGAATATGATCAGATAGAAGAAAAAATCATGGAAGGAGAAGAAGAGCAGGAGCGCCTGCAAACACTTATGGGCGCACCGGAAACTGTAGCTGATCCACAGCAGCTGGAGTCAGTCTGGGCAGCTTTAGAACAGGCGAAGCAACAGGTAGAACAGCTGTATGAACGATGGAATGAATTAGAGGAAAAAAAGGAAAGCAGTGAGTAACAGTTTAGAGTCTCCCGCAGGCAACTACCCTGCGGGAACGGGATCAATTGCTA
>JAOZQU010000085.1:0-8759 GCA_029932055.1 Desulfocapsa sp. | reverse complement strand
AAACCCAAAACCGCAAACCGTTCTTCTAACCTGGAGGCCAGCCAAGCGATCGGCCGCCCAGTACATGCATATGGAGATGGAAGACTGTCTGGCCAGCTCCCGCACCGTTGTTGTATACCAGACGAAAATCGGAAAGACCGTTTTCTTTAGCAACCTTTGCTCCGGTTCGCATCATTCTACCGATAAGCCCGTCGTCTTCAGAGCCTACTCCTGCAGGATCCTGGATATGTTTTTTGGGAATAACCAGGAAATGGACAGGAGCCTGAGGAGCGATGTCGCGAAAAGCCAGCATTTCATCATCTTCGAAGATCTTTTCTGCAGGGATATCTCCGGCTGCAATCTTACAAAAGAGGCAGTCTGTAGTCATGATTTCTTCCCTTACCCTTAAACCTTATTGGCAGCACATGAGTCGGTAAAAAGCTTTTCAATAGCATCCCGGCCGGCATCATTGAGATAACGGGTTCCTGAACCTACAAAGGTGTCATATTCAATTAGAGGAGTGTCTTCTTTCCAGTCACTTTCTTGCCAGGTGAACCATTGCTTTTTGGGTTGATCAAAAACATGGAGTGGACGGTTGAAGAGTTTTGCCAGTTCAACAGCCCAGCCAGTACCACCTTTTACAGAGTTGTCATCCATTATCGTTCCGATAACAAAGACCTGATGGCCGTTGTTGACCATGTGAAAGATCGTTTGCAGGACTTTACGGATTTTTTCTGTTTCGTAATATGTTCGGTTGAGCATACGTGAAGCCAGCTCCATGGAGATATCCCCACGTTCGAGCTCTTCTTTTGTAAGAATCACAGAATTTTTGTTGCGATTGAGTTTATGGCCTTCAAATGTATAAATGATTTCTTTAATACCATGTCCTTCTGCTGCTTCGCCAAAGGTTGCCTCGGCACCTTTGAGGCCGCCACTGTAGAGTGTACAGACTTTTTGATCCATCATGTGCTCCTGTTAATAGGAAATCTAGTTTGATAATTTCACCGCAAGTTTACCATACTTGCGATCAAAGGCAAGAAAAGCTGGAGGTTGTGTCTATTTTTTACGGCCAATCAGAAATACACGATCCGGTGCCGGGTATCCTTCCACTGTTTTTTCTGGTGCCCGCGGGTCGAGGAAGTCAGAATAGGATTCAAATTCCATCCAGCTGGTACGTCGCTGTTCCAGACTGGACATGGGGTGTTGGCAGAAGAGTTCAATATCTGAAAATCCGGCACGGAGAAGCCAGTTTTTCAGGCAGTTACCGGTGGGGACAAAATAGGTTCCGGGAACTTTGGCATAGGTTTTTTCCGGAAAAAGTGCAACTTCTTCTTCACCTGGGATGGCCTGGGATTCGAGGATAAGTGTACCACCACTTTGAAGAGAAGAAAAAACAGTCCGCAGGGTATCCACAGGCGAGCTGCGGTGATAAATGATTCCCATCAGAAAGAGGACATCAAAGCAGTCAGGAAAGAGTGACAGATGTTCGACTCCCAGCAGGTCAATATGCATGTTTTTCAGGCGGGCCATATTGTTCAGCCCTTTGAAGCAGTAATAGTGTTGAACAGATGGCTCGAAACCGATGATAAGCCTTGGTTTGTAGGGAATCATGCGAAACATGTAATAGCCATTACTGCAGCCGATATCTGCAATCACCTTGTCCTGCAAATCCGGTAATCTGGGAAGCAGTCGCTGCCATTTACGCTGGCTTTGCCATTCTGAATCAACGTCAATTCCGAAAATGGAAAATGGTCCTTTGCGCCAGGGCATAAAAGAACGCAGGTGTGATTTGATTGATTGTTTGTCTGATTCTGAGACCTCATTCTCCTCGCCTATTTTAACCGCATCTCCACTGCAGTCTATGTTTGCAGCAGGAAATGCCTGCAGAGCATCACATGGGAGTCGATAGCGCAGGAATCCTTTTTTGTTTTGTCCCACCCATTTTTTTTTCTCTTCGTGGATAGAAATGATTTTAGCATAGTTTTCAGAAACCGAGAGTTGATCAATATAAGTCATGACATACTCAATTTTCAGGAAAGGGGTTTAACAGCGATAAATGATACAAAGTTGAACCATTGAAAGAAAGGTTCAACTTCCACAAAACCAGCAGCTTGGAGCATGGATCTGTTCTCTTCAAGGGAACAGGGGATGAGGATATTTTCAAGTGCTTCCCGTTTTTTTGCAATTTCAAGTTCGGAATAGCCACGCTCTTTTTTGAACTGATGATAGATGTCAATATAACTGCGATTCAGGCCGGGATGGTGGGAGATTGTTTTTTCGCTCAGTATACAAATTCCACCAGGGCGGAGGCTTGCAAATAAACGTGTCAGAAAGTTCTCTCGATTCAAAGGCCGGATAAATTGCAAGGTATAGTTGAGGATAAAGGCCGAAGTGGAAGGTTGATCCACATCCATAATATTTCCTTGAATAAAATTCAGGCTCTTCTGTTTTGAGAAAAGTTCGGCCTTGAGTCTGGCCTTATTGAGCATGTCAGGCGAGTTGTCGATGCCGGTGTAGTGAAAGTTTCTTTTTTCAAGGAGACTGCTCAGTTGCAGGAGCGTGGTTCCGGTGGAACAACCGAGGTCAACGATTTGCTCTCCGTTTTGCAGCATGGAATCTATGATTTTTGCAATGGATAGGATTACTTCCTGATAAAAAGGAACAGATCTGTCGAGCATGTCATCAAAAACTTGTGCTACCCGTTCGTTAAAGACAAAATCTTCACTGATTCGTTGCACATCAAAGAGAGAATCTCTGTTGTCTGGCTTCTTTGGCATCGTTCTGGAATTTTTGGGGTTTAATTATTGAAAATCTCGTAAAACTTAGCCATCATTATTTAATCATGGATAAAGAGGCTATATACCATTGTCTGCTGTGCTGTGAAAGGTGAAAATCGCGGTGTGTTTGGTACGAATAGGCTTGCCATAGCTGGATTATCTCAGTATAAAATAAATGTTTAAGTTTGCATTGTCACATAATAGGGGTTGCTGTCTATCCCTGAAACGGTGGAGAATTGTTATGAATGGAAAATTTTTGGGAAATGTTGCTCTGAGTGCTGTGGTTCTTTGTTTTGTTGCTTTTGCTGTCTCTAAGATCAGTGCATCATCATCAGGGGTTGCCGGTGTTTTGTTACCTGAAATCACAGTATCTGATTCTGCAGAAGAGTTGCTGCATTCAGTGGCTCTTGTTCGTTCGGCGGTCACGGTGCAGAAGGCTGGGAATATTGTTGATGCTTCGTTTGCCATTGAAAATAAAGGCGGACATGATATTAAAAATGTATCTATCCTTTGTACCCTTTTTGATGCCACGGGCAAAGAGCAGGGACGGGACAAATGGGTTGTCTTTGATACTGTGAAATCTCAGGGACATGGAGTGTTTACTTTTTCTGATAAAATGTTTGTCAGTGACAGCATAGTTCGTTCTGATTGTAAAATTGTGGATCTGCAGCTTGTGAAGGCTCCTTTGATCACTGTACATCGGGCAACCGGAGGACACGGAGCCGCTGCGCATGATGAACATGGCGATGCAAAGCATGATTCCGGCCACGGTAGCCAGCACTGATTCGGGTATAAAAAGAAGCGATGTCTGACGAAATAGATTTTGACGAAATTCTTGGGAAGTACCATTCGGATCCATATGAGTATGTGGACGTCCGCGCTGTTCATACCGGTAAAGTGCATTTTTTGGTTGAAGAGGGGAGCCAGGTTGATGCCGTAAGTGGTGAGTGGAAGCATATTCCCGGAACACCTCTTTTTGAAATCACCCGGGAAAGGAATCCAAAGAAGATTACAGCAACGACTAATGGCGTGGTCTCGTCTCTTTGCAGCGAACATGAAGGACAGTTTGTTGAGGCTGGCGAGAAGTTGATGACCATCCGTCATCCTCTGAAGAAAAAAGAGATCATTGAGGGTATTCTAAAAGAGGTTCTCTATATTTTTCCAGCTCCTGAACGGGCAAAGTATTTTTTTTCACTTGATGTACAGTCAAGGATTGAGAAAAAGGGTGCGCGTGAAGTTTCAGTGAAGTCTGGAGATGAAATTATTATCATGTCCCTGATGAAGCGGGATACCCCGGTTTATTACAACGGGGAAAATGGCGTTATTCATTCCGTGTATTTTAAGCCTGGGGTTTCAGTGGATCAGGGTGCTCCTTTGATCGGGGTTTGTCCTGCTGATAAGTTACCGCTTATTCAAAAGGTTATTACCAGAGTAAAAGCCGACTGGGATAAGAAAAACAGTACAGGGTGATGGATGTTCAGAATTGAAGATGAACGAACTCACCCTTCTTACTCCTTCTGTCCTTGACGACTATGTCACATCCGTTGAGAACAGACGATGGCAGCAGATAAATGAACCTGCCGGTGAAAGTGATACGATTTTTCGTACCGGTGCTTATGTTGGTTCTGTTATCCATGTTTTTTCTTCCCTTGATCGTGCCATGGATAAGGCACGAGATCATATCGCATTTCAGGAAAAAAATGGAAAACCTGTTGCCAACGGCAGTCTGATTCTCGCTTCTTCCCTTTCTCTTTCCAAGGGGCGTTTTGATCGTTCCTGGCATGCTCCTCCCGGAGGACTATGGGGGTGTCTGATTCTTGCCGATACCTTTCTTCCATTATTTAGAAATCTGTTGCCATTGATTCCAGGTATTGCCTGCTGTGAGGCACTGCATCAGGAAGGAGCTTCCAATGCATCCATTCGCTGGGTGAATGACGTTCTTCTGCAGGGAAAAAAACAGGCAGGGTTTCTTATTGAAGGTTTTCGTAGTCCCGTACATGGAGAGAATTTTCATTTATTGGGCTTTGGCCTGAATCTTAATAATAATCTTTTCCCGCCTGAGCTGATGGAAACTGCCGTTTCTCTGGCACAAGTCCTGAATCGTCCAATTGATATCTACTTGTTTACACTCTCTTTTCTGGCAAAGCTGCGCTATTATACAGGCCTTCTTCTCTATGAAGAAGAACAGTGGCTGGTACGGGGGGGAGGAGATGACTATAAAGGGGAACACCCTCTTATTAAACGCTGGAAAGAACTCTCCGATACCCTGGGTAAAAGGGTGCGCTTCGGCTACGATGTTGTTCGAAATCCTCAGTATGAGGCCTTAGTGACCGCCATTGCAAGTGATGGTGCTCTTGTCCTGAAACATGACGATGGTTCGACCAGTGTGGAGCATAGTGGGGAGATCCGTTATTGCTGAGTTGAGTACAGCCGCCATGCTACACCTTTTCCAGAAAAGCCCAGGAAACAATTTCACGTTGGAAAAGTTGCCGTCCGTAAGAGTAGAGAAAGGTCAGTGCTTCTTGCTGGCTGTGGGCCGATAATTGCAATCGGTGCAGACGTTCCAGTGGTTGGTTCAGGGCTATGGTTAAACTTTTCAGGGTGCCATGGGACAGGTTGAGTCTGCTTGCTTCATTTCTGGTGCATCTGCTGCAGTGAATTCCACCAGTTGCAACGTGGAAGCTGTAGGTTTCATTGGGTTGAACTTGCTGGTTGCAACCGAGGCAACTGTCCAGTTGGGGGCTGTAGCCAATAATCGTATAAAAACGAATTAGAAAAAAGATGAGCAGAGGCAAGGGGGCACGGTTACTGTTCAGGCTGCTAAAGGTCCATACAAGAAGAGGATACAGGTCTGTGTCACCTTCCATTTCTTTTGTGGCCAGCAGGATGAATTCACGAATAACACTAGCTGTTGTATAGCAGGAGACATTATTACGAAGGGCTAGGAAACCATCCGTAAGGTCAGCCTCGGCAATAAATGCCAGACGGTTATTTCGGGGAATAGTATGGGTGATGTACAGAGAACTGAAGAGTTCCAGTTTGTTGACAAAACGTTTCTTACTTCGTTTGGCACCTTTAGCAATGCCGGTTAATCTTCCATGATGGTGGCAGTAAAAAGTGACAATCAGGTCTGATTCCCCGTGGTCGCGACAGTCAAGAACTATGGCTGCCGATTCTACCTGCTGTTTGATATTCACCTTTTATGTTGGTGGAGTTTACTATAATTCTTTTTTGATGGAATCGTAAAAACGTTAATCAAGAAGATCCTCAGGAAGCGACAACTTGCGTCGACCATTTTCTGCCGGCGGCAAAGGTATCTCTATCCCGTTAAGACTGAACCTGCCCCTGATTGTCTCAGGCATATCAAGAACAATCTTTTTTTCTACTTCCCACTGCAGGGTTTCGCCTGCTGCAAAATGTTTATCCAGAACAAAGCCATCATCCAAGGTAACTTTCAGTATCCCACTGTTGTTGAATGTGACCTCAAGGTCATAAAGAGTAACCATCGGGGTGTCCAGTGGTGTGTTCTTTTGCGATTGTTGAGTACTATTTTTATCGGTTTCCGTACGTTTGGTATCCGATGTTGTATCGGGTAAAATAGTTTTTTCTGCAACCGGTTCAGGGATCCCATCTGCAGGGGCCGGCATAAACAATGTTTCCTGTGGCGTGAGTATCGTACTGATATAGTTAATCGGATTCCAGTTGAGGTACCAGCAGATTCCACTAAGAACGATAAGAAGGAGTAAGGCGACTACCGTCGTACCGGCTGCAGGGGAGACAGAGGATGGTTGTGCAAAATTACTGAATCTCTGGCCTTTACTCACTGGTGATTCAGCCTGCTTTGTAGAAGGTACTACTGCGATTCCTCTGCTTTGCCTGTATCTTGAGAGAATTTCTTCTGCATCAAGTTTAAGGTACTTGGCATAGATGGAGTAAAAACCACGGCAGAATGCTTCAGCCGGCATACGTTCGAAGTTGTCATCTTCAATGGCCCTTAGTATTGGCAGGGAGATCTTCGTTGTCTCGGCTACGTTTTCAATTGATACTCCATGCTGTTCGCGTTGCTCACGGAGAAAGCTACCAAGCGAGTGTGTTTTCGCCAGTGGGACTTCGTCAGACATTCTTGTGATCCTTATAACTTTTTAATATATGCTTCTTTTTTTATTTTCTTGACCCACTCGTCAAAGTTTCCTTTGAGTTGCTGTTGGTAGAGTGTGTCTCGGATTTCTTCTTTTACTGAATTGAAAGAAGCCTGAACTACAATCTGTCCATCCTGGCTGGAAAGAAGTTTGAAAAACTGGTAGCCGGAGGGGGTCTCAATAACTTCACTGATCTCGCCGGTTTTGAGTTTTAATACTGCATCTTGCATATAGGGAGCCATGTCATCTTCCTGAAAAACTCCAAGGTCTCCACCATCAGCAGCTGAGGGAAGGTCTGAAAATTTTCGGGCCAGGGTGCGGAAGTCCTGACCGTCAAGAACAAGAGCACGAATTCTGTTGGCACGTTTCTTCGCATCCATTTTTCCTTGTCCTGCAGGGACAGATTCGTCTCCAGCCGCTGTATCCCAGACAAATCCCATTTGCATAAGGTAGTAGCCACCGCCACTTACATGCTTTGTATAGTTCGTGTCATAGTAGTCAAGAATCATATCGTCAGTGATGATAATCTTAGACCGAATTTCATAATTGACTAGTTTGGACTGAAGAATTTGATTGCGCATGGTATCAAGGTACGTATCATAATTCATTCCCATTTGTCCCAGTTGGGAATCCAGCATATCTCGGGTTATATTATTACTGATGAGCATCCGCTCGGCTGCTCGCTGAAGTTCTTCATCCGTCACACTTACGTTCTGTTTTGTGGCCTCCTGAGCAATAAGTTTTTTGTCGATCAGGTTGTTCAGAATTTCTTCTCTTGCACGAACCAGTGCATCTTCAAGTTGTGCAGGTGGTGATTGCTCAGTGATTTTTTTGAAAAATCCTTTTCCTTCATCATTTACTTCAGACATGGTAATAATATCATCATTAACGACTGCTACTACCCGGTCAACCAACTCGGCACCATGGAGAGGTGAAGTGCATAAAACGAAGAGTATAATCGCAGGGAGAATGGACAGAATAATGGGAAAAAGAAGTTTCTTCATAGTAACGTGTATACATTTATAAAAAAAGGATAGCACCACAAGCGGTGCCATTGTTGAAAATCAGGTAACTATTCAGGAGCACCCCATCTCTGCACGGTCAGGCTGGCTCACATAGGAACTACTATAGTTCTCCAGTCTGCCTGCACAGATATGGGGCGCTTCTAAACAGTTACAGGACAGCGGTTAGGCAAATTACCAGCTGTCACCTGAATAGTAACAAAATCAGAATCGAGATACTCTACCATAAATTGTTTTTCCAGACAGCATTTCCAGGATTTTTTTTTCGTTGATGAGTAGATTAATCGATTTTTAGTACCTTACTCCTGAAATACTGTCATAGAAAACACAAAAAAATTAGGTATTGAAACTCATCAGGTTGGTAGGTTTATCTTTATCTTTCAATTTTTAACTTTTAATTCAAAACTTTTAACTGACATTTATGTCACTAGTACCTTAGAAAATATTTTCAAAGAAAATAATTGCGAAAAGGTACTTATCTCGGCCTCTTCCACTTTACCTTAGGCAGCAGTATCTCATGGTGGAGGGAAAGGTTTTCCGGAGCTGAGTTAGCCTGCTCATAGAGAGAGGGTGAATTGCAGGTTGACTTTCTTAAAAGATTGAATAGTGTGATTTAGTACCTTACAGAATAATTTCTTGTTTTTTTTTACGCAAAAAGTTTTTTGATAAGGCACTTTCACCCCTCAAGGGGGTAGCCGTCAGGCTAAGCGTTAGTCATTAGTCGTTAACAATTGATTATTAATTATTTGTGTTGTCATTTCATTAGATTATCAAAAGAATATTTTAATAATAATCAATAATCAATTGACAACGGTTAATTATTAATATTTTAAAATAGCACA
>JAOZQU010000084.1 GCA_029932055.1 Desulfocapsa sp. | reverse complement strand
AGCAGATCCAGACAACCAGCAATGCAAAAACAAATGACTTCACGGTACCAAGCCAGATATCATGATTCGTAACACTGCTGCGCATTCCCTCAAAATAACTTCCGGGGTTGACGCCCATTAAATGCACACCGGCAATATAGCCTCCGGCAATACCCACCACATCAAACAGTGCAGTGAGTAAAGGTACAGAGATGAGTGCAGCAATAAATTTAGGAGAAATAAAATAGCGAAAAGGATCAACCGCCATACAATCGAGGGCATCAATCTGTTCGGAAATCCGCATAATACCAAGTTCTGCACACATTGCTGACCCGGCACGTCCAGTAACCATTAGAGCAGTAAGCACAGGGCCAAGTTCCATAATAAGAGTGAGCGACACTGCAGAACCAAGCATTCCCTCAGCACCAAATTTATGTAGAGAATAGAAGCCCTGCAGTCCGAGTACCATGCCTGTGGAGGCAGCTGTAAAAAAAATTACAACCAGCGACCCTACTCCAATAAAATTCAGTTGACGCATTAATTCAGCAAAGCGAAAACGCGGACGAAAACAGCCTTGTATCATCTGCAGAAGGTACAATCCCATACGCCCAAGATCATTAACCACAGAGATTCCTGTACTGCCAAGTCGAGCTATGGGATTTTGCTGCATGATATTTTTCTAAAAAAAAGTTTCAAAAGCAGGGACAGTTGCTATCTTTTGCTGAGCGGATTTTACGCACTTACCAAAATTTTTGTAACTATTTTTGTAACTATTCAGGTAAAAGCCGGTAATTTGCCTAACCGCTGTTCTGTAACTGTTTAGGAGCGCCCCATATCTGTGCAGGCAGGCAGAAGAACTATAGTAGTTCCTATGTGAGCCAGCCTGACCGTGCAGAGATGGGGTGTTCCTGAATAGTTACCAATTTTTTATGATAAAATCAGAAAGAGAGAATGTCAATGTTTGAGAATGATTTCAACGCAAGAAAACCGTCGATTTCCCTCAAAAAAGAAGTACCTCCGCCCCTTTGAGTAGAAAATCTAAGGCATAAAAAAAATTAATTTTTTCTTGGATCAAAAGTCTCACGCAGGGCTTCTCCTATGAAAATGAGAAGTACCAGGGTTCCCACCAGGACAAAAAAAGTGGAGAGAGATAACCACCAGGCATCAATATTTGCCTTTCCCTGGGCAAGAAGTTCGCCAAGACTTGGTGTTGACGGTGGTACCCCAAGACCAAGGAAATCAAGACTGGTAAGAGCAAGGATTGAGGCAGACATTCTGAAGGGCAGGAAGGTAATCACCGGAGTCATGCCATTGGGAAGAAGGTGACGATACATGATGGTTATGTTTGAAACCCCAAGGGCTCTTGCGGCTTTCACATATTCCATATTTCTTCCTTTTAAAAATTCAGCCCGAACATAATCAGAAAGCCCCATCCAGCTAAACAAAGAAAGAAGAACAAGAAGCAAAAGCACACTCGGTTTAAAAATTGAAGCAAATATAATAAGGAGATACAGTTCAGGCATGGCTCCCCATATTTCAATAAAGCGCTGGAAAAAAAGGTCCGTTCTGCCACCAAAATACCCTTGAACAGCTCCTGCTATAATACCAACAAGCGTTCCCACCCCAGTCAAAGCAAATCCAAATAGGACGCTCAAGCGAAACCCATACAATAAACGGGCAAAGACATCCCGCCCCCTGTCATCAGTACCAAGTATATTTTCTCTGGTTGGTGGCGATGGAACAGGACCGTCAATATTAAAATTTATAGATTGAAAACTATGACGGTTCAGTGGAAAAAACAGTTTATTCCCATTACTCGTGAGAATCTCGTGCATATAGGGATCAAGGTAATCTGTTTCAGTCTCAAAATCTCCGCCAAAAGTTGTTTCCGGGTAATTCACCAGTAACGGGAAATAGGTTTCACCCTTGTAAATAACTAACAGGGGAACATCATTGGAAACAGCTTCAGCAAAAAGACTACCTATAAAAAAGAAAGTAAAAACAAGAAGACTATACAAACCTCTGCGGTTGCGACAAAATCTTCGCCACCTTCTGCGTGCAAGCCCAATGGATTCTTCTGTTTCCTGTTCTTTCTTTTTAATCAGCACTGTCAAAACTAATCCTCGGGTCGACGACAACATAACTTAAATCTGATAACAGACGGGAAAAAAGGCCGATTATGGTGAAAAAATACAAGGTTCCAAGCACAACAGGGTAATCACGATTCAGGACAGACTGGTAGGCAAGCAAGCCCATACCATCAAGTGAAAAGATTGTTTCAATAAGCAGACTGCCTGTGAAGAATGCAGCTATAAAATAGCCTGGAAACCCTGTGATAATAGGAATAATTCCATTACGAAAAACATGTTTATATAAAACCTGCTGTTCACTCAAACCTTTCGCACGAGCAGTCAGTACATACTGTTTACGAATTTCTTCAAGAAATGAATTCTTCGTCAGCATGGTCATGACAGCCAGGCTGCCGACAGCCCCTGAGGTGATAGGTAAAACCATATGCCAGAGATAATCGAGAATTTTACTCATTATGCTCATTTCCGACCAGCCATCGGAGACAATCCCCCGCAGCGGGAAAATATTCCAAAACGAGCCGCCGCCAAAAAGGACAATAAGAACAATGGCCAGAACAAAACCTGGAATCGCATAACCTATCAGGATTGCAGTGGAGCTCAAAATATCAAAACGGGAGCCGTCCCGAACCGCCTTGCTGATCCCAAGTGGAATGCAAACCCCGTAAACAATCACAAAATTCCACAAACCCAGAGACATGGAAACCGGCATTCGCGAAATAACAAGGTCAACCACAGACTGATGATAATAATATGAATTACCGAAATCAAAAACCAGGTAATTTTTCATCATGGTTACAAAACGTGTCAATGGAGGCTTGTCAAATCCATAGAGTTCCTTGAGTTGTTCCACTCGACTGTCATCAAGCCCGGAATCACCACGATACAATGAGGCGCCACTGGAAACCTCCCCACCCTGCCCCAATCCTTCCATCTGAGACAACAACTGCTCCACCGGCCCACCCGGGACAAACTGGGTCACGATAAAGGTGAGAAGCATCACCCCGAACAGAGTCGGAATCATCAGCGCCATACGTTTTAGAATATAAAATATCAAATCAGATGTTTAATCCTTGTAATTTCAAACTATTTATGTCTAGCTGCGTATATAGTAAATATACAACAATCTCTTATGTGGTAAATAAAATGATTACAACAGCAGAAGATCTCAAAGCCTTGATGGACAGGGCACATACAACTGACGCAGTAGCGCTCGACACGGAATTTATATGGGAACGTACATTCTACCCCAAACTGGGCCTTATTCAACTGGCTCTTTCTGATGAAGAATGTTTCCTTATCGATCCCTGCGCCTTAGATGATCTTTCTCCACTAGGAGAATTACTCGCTGATTCGGCAGTTGTCAAAATATTTCATGATGCTCCTCAAGATCTAGCCATTCTGCGCAATGCAACAGGAAAAGACCCTCAGAATATCTTTGACACCAGACTTGCTGCCGGTTTTGGCGGTCTCAGTTCCACACTTTCTCTCGCTGATCTTATTGAATTGCTTCTGGACATTAAGCTAAATAAAAGCGAGACCAGAACAAACTGGATGAAACGTCCACTGGATCCTAAACAAACAGAATATGCCCGGAATGATGTCCGCTATCTGCGCGCTGCTCGTGTTCTCCTGCTTGCCCGCGTCCTGCCCGCTCCTAAAAGGTGGATGGAAGAAGAACTGAGTCGCTTAAACAAACCCGAAAACTACTTGGGAATAAGTGATCACAAACGGTACACAAAAATCAAAGGTACAGGCAACCTGAATAAAACTTCCCTGGCAATTCTCCAGGAACTGGCAACCTGGCGTGAAAAAGAAGCCAGACACAGAAATCGACCGAGGGGGCATATCATCAGAGATACGGTTCTTCTCTCCATTGCCAGAGAACGCTTGATTGAGCACGCAGCTATACAGAACTGTGGAGAAATTTCTGCTAAAACAGTATCATCATATGGAGACAAACTCATACAACTGGTGAAATTTGGCATGGAACGCTCTGCAACAGATTGCCCACCGCTTCTTCGTGACACCAAACTCAATCAGGACGAAAAAACAGCGTTCACCAGACTACAGGATTACATTACCCTTAAAAGTGATGTTAATGGTATTGATCCAGCACTTATTGGCAACAAAGGTGAGCTCAGAAGATGTATCAAAAACACCTCACCTTCCACGTCACGACAGAAAAAAGGCTGGAGAAAAGAATTTCTTGCTGAGATGAAGGGATAAAGAAAGTTTTCAGTTAGCAGTTTTCAGTGTTCAGTAACTGAAAACTGCACACTCAGACCGGCAAGATGTCCAATTTCCCAGTATTACCCTGTTGACACGACGATAAACGCAACAGTCCATAGTAATATTTGATGAGCTCGTAAAAACGCAAACTTCTCGCTATCCCGTCATTCCCACCGGGAATCTAGTAATTTCAACACGTTCTGGATTCCCGTCTACGCGGGAATGACGGAGCAAGGGACTTTTCACGAAACCATCAATACTTACGAGGCCTGTGTATAAAATGAATATCTACTTTGCAGGTGCCATTCGAGGTGGACGCAAAGACGCTGAACTCTATTCCACTCTCATTCAGTTCCTTAAAACCTTCTCCACTGTTCTCACTGAACATGTTGGAAACGATGCTCTTCTTGAAAAAGAACTCTTTCTCTCAGAGGAAGAGATCTTTGAACGGGATATGCAATGGTTGAAACAGGCTGATTTACTTATAGCTGAAGTCTCAACACCATCGCTCGGTGTCGGATATGAACTTGCAGTTGCAGAAAAACTGGGGATTCCATGCTACTGTCTGTTTCGAAAACAAGCGCACAAAACTCTCTCAGCAATGATTTCCGGCAATCCTTTCTTCCAGGTAATATCTTACGAAAACAGCTCAGAAGCAATTGAAATTATAACCGCGTTTATGCAGCAATTTTCGGTTGTCAAATCAGTCCCCTCTCAAAATTAAACTCCATTGTCCCCGATAGATGACCGTCATCTGCATATGCTTCAAGAATCTTCTTCCCTGCTGCATCCAGGAAACCGATACCACTTAAATCCACAATAAAACGACAACATCCCATATTGCGAAGCTGCTGAATTTTCCCAAGCAATGAAAATTGTTTATCTGCACGAGTGACAGTCAACCCGTCACTCTTTTGCAGATGGAGCAAATCCCCTTTGTCATTATGCAAAGAAAAATTTTGTTTTTTAATCGTGGAAGAAATCCGGGAAGTAAAAAGATCCACTGGGCTAAAGACAGTAAGAAGTAATTTATCAGCCTCCACTCCTGTAACCAACTCCTTCACATTCTCTTTATCGTCTTCAATTGACAAACAGCATTCATGGATACCAAGATCACGCATGGCTGCAATAGACTGGCTGTTGAGAGCATAAAGCCATGGCCCTGAAATGAGATGAACACTGGCAGGAGAGCTGAATAGCTCAAACTGGGCCATGTTATTCAGACGAAAATGTAAAAATCCAGCTTTGAGCGATTTTTCAATCATTTTCTCCAGTGTATTCCAGTTGCAATCAAATACCATGGAAGGTAGATCCCAGATAACAGATTGGCGCTCTGCTGAACCCCATTCATACCTGCTCGTCTCTTCCAGCATTTGATGGTTCAGGGGAAGAATAAACCGGTGCTCAGTGTTGTCGGCCACAGCCTTTACATCCTGTAGCTGATCTGTAACAATATAAAGCCTGCGCTGAACTCTGTTTTCTTTGGCAGAACCTGAAGGCTGGATCGCATCCTTCACGTTTTGAAATTTCAGTTTTGCCTGTTCTTTCTGTTTTTTCTCGATAAGCTTTAAAAGATATCCATAAAAATCACGCCTGATTTCCTTTAATCGACTGGGTTTAATCACCACCGGTGGTAGATTCTCCGCTTGAAGATCCTTGAGTGACAAGCTTGGATATCCGGTGCGGGCAAACACTTTCACAAGTGTTTCCCTGGTCAGAGGAGACTTATCAGCGATAATCATTTCCACAGGATATTCTTTTGTCACTGCTATACCATGCACAGACGCTGCGACACAGAGACAATAATCTTTTTCTTTGCACTGAATAGTCACTAGTACATTATGTGTTTGAAGAGGTGCTGACTTCAGCCTTCTCAAACAGGCCTCTTCGCTCATTGTAAAAATCTTGCCTGTGGCAATCTTAAAGACCAGATCACCACTACTCACCTTTCCTTTAACAGGCAGTGGAATTGAAACAGTAGCGCCTTTTCCGGCACGTTTAACAACGCGTTTACCAAGATACAGTTTTCTCACCGTAAAGCCCTGTCCTGCTCTGTCACTGCCAGGCTGAATACGGAGACGATCTCCCACGTAAATTTGTTCACTGGTTTTAAAAATTACAGACGTTCCATGCAGCCGATCTACTTTGCCGATAATTTTTCCGATCCCACCCTTTTGGTCAGGCAATACAATACCAACCCCACCAGGCCCAGGCAGAAATCCTGCACTACTTTGTCTCCCCATAGCATTTTCAAGTTTTCCTTTGGCCTCAAGAATTGCCTCTTTCTCTGTTCCAGCCTTGGCATCAATCACCGTTCGATAAGCAGAAACAACTGTGGCCACATACTCTGCACTTTTCATGCGGCCTTCAATCTTCAGGCTCATAATCCCGGCCTGAGCAAGTTTTGGGATCAATTCAATTGCAGAAAAATCACTGGTCGAAAAGAAGAATCCCGAATCCTGCCCATGATGATAGCGCCTCCTGCAAGGTTGGATGCAACGGCCTCTATTTCCACTTCGACCATCTATATAAGATGAATAGAGACAATGACCGGAAATGGAGTAGCAGAGAGCCCCATGGATAAAATGTTCAAGCTCAAGCCTGCTGTTGCGGCCGATATATGAAATTTCATCAAGACTCAACTCTCTTGCCAGCACAGCTCTGCTGTATCCTAACCTCTCCAGCATTCGAACCCCTGCAAGATTATGGATAACCATCTGAGTTGAAGCATGCAGTGAAATTTTCGGAAAATGGGTATGGGCCAAACGGTATAATCCAGAATCCTGAATAATAAGCCCGTCCACACTAATGCGTTCAATCTCCTGCAGAACCTCTATAAGAAGCGGTAATTCCCTATCCTTAATTAAGGTATTAAGTGCAACATAAATCTTTTTACCTTTGGAATGGGCATAACCGGATAGTCGTTCCAGCTCTGTCAAAGAAAAATTTTTGGCCTTGGCTCGCGCAGAAAATGATTTAAGACCACAAAACACTGCATCAGCGCCATTTTCAAAAGCGGCAAAAAACGACTCCAGTGATCCGGCGGGTGCAAGAAGCTCCAGATTGTTCTGTTGTACGAATGTCATATTTTCACGATTAGATTGAGCATCTTTCAATTTTTAACTTTTAACTCAAAACTTTTAATTGACATTCCATCCATGTCCTTAGTTGTTATTCAAAATATCCTCGACACTCTTGTCATCAACTTTGTGCGCAAAAATAGCCTGAAGCAACGGCTCCACTTTTTTCATTTCCTCTTCCAGCAGAAGAAATCCAGGGAGAGGCAAGGCCTTCACAATCTGGGCACGCGCCTGATCAGATAGAGATGCAGGGAGTAGTTGCACATACTTTCTGTTTTCCGGAAGATCACAAAGAGAAAGAAGGACATCCAGCATATTCCCCCAATATTCATCCTGCCCAAGATGTTCAATGATCTGCATGACCGCCGTTGATGCCGAGAGATAGCTATCTGCTATCACAGCAGGGACATCAGGACTGCAGGTCTCTGTCGATGCAAAACAGCGACAGGAAAAGGGTCTGACCTCATAAATTGCACAGCAGTTATTCTCAAGAAACGGGCAAGGTTCGCTGCTTCCATAAGAACCCGGTTCAACATCCTCTCCCTTAAAACAGCTTGCTGCAAAACCGTTGGTGGTCATCTCAGGCCTTTTCGTTGCAGCTTTTTCCTGCAGTCTGGCTGCAAGCCATTCCATTTTCCCCTGCTCACGAATAAAACGGTGAATCAGATCTCCTTCAACTGCTGTCATGAGAACATTCTGGGTGCAGCAGGCAGCGCATCCTTTTTTGCAGGCAACGTCCTCTGCCGCCCATTTTTCAAACTCTTCATAAATCCCCAGGAGGACCTTTTCTTTCATCGGAATCATTATTTTCTTTCCTTTATTTATGTTAGATGATTAGTCTTTTTGTTACCAAGCTAAGCTATTGACTTTTTCAAAGAACATCCACTATAGTGAGCAAGATACTATTTGCCTATGATTTTATCTTTCTGATGGAATGGCGACCTCACTTTTTAGAACAAATCAACACTACACATAAAGGGAAAATATAATGTCCAAAAAGAAACTTTTCACTCTCCTGTTTTCCTTTTTGCTCTTTTTTCATGTTACTTCAGCATTTGCTGATGATTATTCCGACACTCAGGCCATTGTCGACAAAAGTGCAATAATCATCAAAAGCTTCATGGAAGATCCTGACATGACTGGATTTCAAAACCATGTCATGTATGCTAAAGGAGTCTTTATCGTGCCACAAATGTTAAAAGCCGGTTTCTTTCTAGGTGGTTCCGGCGGCTCAGGAGTCCTTCTCTCAAAAAACACAAAATCAGACACATGGAGCTATCCTGTTTTTTACACCATGGGTTCTGTCTCCTTAGGCTTACAATTTGGAGGTGAAGCCTCAGAAATCATTCTCATGGTCATGACTGACAAAGGGATGAATTCCATGCTGTCCACATCATTCAAACTTGGTGCTGACGCAACCGTTGCTGCCGGGCCTATTGGTCAAGGTGCCAAAGCTGCAACAGCTGATATCCTTGCATTTGCAAGATCTAAGGGTGCCTTTGTCGGACTTGCCATTGAGGGAGCTGTAATCAAACCCCGGAATAAATGGAATGCGAGCTACTATAAAAAACCGGTATCTCCTGCCGATATTATTATCAACAATACAGCCAGCAATCCACATGCTGACCACCTGCGAAATATCGTCCAGGAAAAAACTAAATTTCGAACTATCAAGGTTAGCTATTAAGAGTGCCTTAAGCTGACACCGGCAAACGGCAAATAAGCTGATATAGCACTTGAACGACTTATAAAAAACCAACCTTGCACCTCTTCTTACTTCACTTTTCTTTCAATTAAACGGAACAAACTCAATGATTCGAAAATCACAACTCCTGACGATCTGTTTCGGTATCTTTTTCACACTTTCATCCTGCTCAAGCGACAAAAAAAACGAACAGCAGGCTCCACCTCAGGCTCCACCACCTCTACCTGTGGAAATAGTGACTGTGCAGAAAGAGGCGGTTCCCATCTGGCTTGAGTACACAGGAAAAACTGAGGCAACACAACGCACCGAAGTGCGTGCCCGTGTGTCAGGCATACTTGAAAAAGTTCTGTTTGAAGATGGAGACTATGTTGAAAAAGGACAGCATCTCTTCAGCATAGAAAAGACATCTTACCAGGCTACACTTGATCAGGCACTTGCCGTTGTCGAGCAGGACAGAGCGTCGTTGAAACTTGCTGTTACTGATGTTAAACGCTACAAACCGCTGGTTATAAAAGATCTTGCTCCACAGGCAACACTTGATCAATATATTGCAAAGGCCGATGAACTGCGTGCCCGGATCAAATCCGATCAGGCTGCAGTGCGTGAAGCCAAACTCAGACTCAGCTATACCGATGTCCTTGCCCCAAATCCCGGGCGTGTTGGCCGCAGACAAGTCGATATCGGCAATATTGTTGGCTATGGAGAACAAACCCTGCTCACAACTATCATTTTCGATGATCCGATGTACGCGTACTTCAATCCCAGTGAAGAAGAATTCCAGGTCATGCGTCAACATAAATCTATTGATATCATGCTTGCTAATGTTCGTGTTCCTGACACCCGAGGTCACCTTGTTAAACGTGAAGCCTATAAAGGGAAAGTTGATTTTGGTGACAACAGGGTGGATCGTATGACAGGCACCATCACCATGCGAGCCATTGTAGGTAACAGCGAACACGATCTCCTTGAAGGAACGTTTGTCTACGTTGATGTCTTTGTTTCTGATAAAGCAAAATTTACCATGGTTCCACCAGGTGTGGTGATGGAAGATCAACAGGGAGGATTTCTCTATATCGTTGATGCAGCAAACAAAGCTAAACGGGTCAACATCAAACGTGGTTTTGAATCCAGATTTTACCTCCAGGTTACTGATGGATTGCAGGACGGTGACAAAGTAATTATCTCAGGATTGCAAAAAGTCAGTGAAGGTCGAGAAATTATCGGTACGGATGTTACTGAGCAAAAAAGCGTCAGGGCGGTTATGCAGCTGCAAAAAACGACAGCAACGGAGTAATTAGATGTTATCCATATTTTTCATCAAACGTCCCATCTTTGCCATGGTCATTGCCCTGATGACCGTAATCGCCGGCGCAGTCTGTATAGTTATTCTTCCGATCCAGGAATATCCTGATGTAACACCTCCAACGGTTGTCGTTACTGCCACATATGTTGGAGCAAATGCCTATACCGTTGAAGAAACAGTTACCCGCCCTCTCGAAAATCAAATCAATGGCGTTAACGGCATGATTTACATGGACTCGTCATCAACAAGTTCAGGCTCCTCCACTATCACAGTTTATTTTGAGCCCGGATATGACCTTGACATTGCAACCGTTGATGTCCAGAACAAAGTTGCCATGGCCACCCCGCAACTGCCTGCAGAAGTAAAACAGCAGGGTGTTATTGTAGATAAAAAATCCCCATCCATTGTCTGTTTTGTTGCCCTCACCGGAGATGAACGGTACGACGACAAATTCTTAAGTAACTTTGTCAACATCAACATTCTTGATGAAATACGCCGTATTCCCGGTGTTGGTGATGCCTCCAATATGGGAGAAAAAAAGTATTCCATCCGTGTCTGGATGGATCCTGACCGTATCAAATCACTGGGACTCAGCCCAAATGATATTGTCAGCTCTATCCAATCTCAAAACAAGCAGGCAGCCATTGGTAGAATAGGCTCTGCCCCCACCTTTGAAAACCAGCAGGTTGAATTTATCCTTACCTCTGAAGGCCGCCTTACTCAGGTCAAAGAATTTGAAAATATTATTGTCAAATTCAAGGATGATGGAACACTCGTATACTTAAAAGATGTTGCCACAGTTGAACTTGGATCGGAAAGCTATGACTGGAACGCAATAGTAAACAAAAAGCAAGCTGCACTCATTGGGATTTACCAGCTTCCCGGTTCCAACTCTCTGCAGATTAAACAGGCTGTCGTCAAAAAAATGGATGAATTGCAGGCACGTTTTCCAGATGGTGTTGAATACAGTATTCCCTACGACACCACACTTTTTGTAGAAGTAGCCATTGATAACGTAATTGAAACTCTGGTGGTTGCGGTTGTGCTTGTTGTACTCACCATCCTTCTTTTCCTTGGTTCTATCCGTCCCACCATCATAGCAGTGGTTGCCATTCCAGTTTCCCTTATCGGAACCTTTGCTGTTTTACAGGCTGCCGGTTTTTCCATCAACTTCCTCACCCTCTTCGGTCTGATTCTAGCCATTGGTATTGTAGTCGATGATGTAATCCTGGTTGTGGAAAATGTGGAACGAATCTCTGTTCTGGAACCTGATCTCACCATCCCTCAAATTGTTAAGAAGGCCATGCTCGAGCTGATTGGCCCTATCATTGCAACTACCCTTGTTCTTGTGGCAGTTTTTGTCCCGGTCTCTTTTATGCCGGGACTGACCGGCTCTATCTACCGACAATTTGCTCTTACCATCTGTTTTTCAGTACTGATATCCTCGGTCAACTCTTTATCACTCTCACCTGCCCTTGCTGCAATTCTTATAAAAAAACAGGTTGCAGGCAGCCGGAAATTTATCCTGTTTAGATGGTTTGATACTTTTTTCGATAAAGTTACAGATATCTACAGTTCAACTATACACTTTCTCATTAAAGTCAGATACCTTGTTATGCTGGTCTTTTTTGGACTCCTCTTTGGTACTTATTATCTTTTCACCATTATTCCCTCAGGTTTTGTGCCGGAAGAAGATAAGGGTGCCTTGATGGTTATGTTTAATTTAAAACCCGGCTCTTCCATCGAAAAGACTACTGTTGTACGAAAGGAATTCGAGAACATTCTACTCAACATCCCCGGTATCAAAAATACAGTAATCATTGATGGTTATAACATCCTTTCCGGCAGCCTTGATTCTTCATCTGGAGCAGGATTTATCACCCTCACTCCGTGGGATGAGCGGACAAGCCCCGAACTTCAGGTCGATGCCATTATAAAAACAATTAACCTACAGGGCCAATCCATCACAGATGCCAATGTGGTTGCTTTTAATGTTCCGGGAATACCTGGGCTTGGTACTGTTGGCGGGTTTGATTTCAGACTTCAGGACTACCTCTCAAGTGACCTGAACACATTCGTAAATTACTCAAACCAACTCATAGCAGAAGCCAATAAGGATCCCCGTATTGCGATGGCTTACACCACCTATGCCCCTAATTATCCAATGCTTGCAGTTGATGTTGACCGAAAAAAAGCTGCAGCCTTAGGTGTTGAAATGGCAGAGCTCTATTCCACCATGCAGGCCTATTTTGGATCATATTATGTGAATGATTTTTCAAAATACGGAAAGGTATACAAAGTCTTCATACAGGCCGACAAAAACTTCAGAAGTGAAGTCAGTGACATAGACAAGCTCTTTGTTAAAAATTACAAAGGAAATATGGTTCCCCTTTCCACACTTGTAAAAGTTCACTTTGAAACCGGCCCGCAAAATCTAACGCACTATAATATGTACCGCTCAATCACCATTAACGGCAGTGCCGCACCGGGATACAGTTCCGGGCAGGCCATGGCCGCCATGGGTGAAATCTCTGCACGGGTACTTCCCCCTTCAAAAACATATGGCTTTGACTGGTCAGGTATGTCGTACCAGGAACTTCTTGCCGGTAATATGACCATCTATGTTTTCACCTTTGCCATTGTTGCTGTTTACCTTTTTCTCTGTGCCCAGTTTGAAAGTTGGGTACTTCCCATCATGATCCTGCTTCCTGTGCCACTTGTAATGATGGGGGCTCTCATTGGCCAGTTGCTTACAGGGATTGAGAACAATCTTTTTGCCCAGGTTGGCCTCATCCTGCTCATTGGAATGTCAACTAAAAATGCCATTTTAATCATTGAGTTTTGTAAAGAACAGCGGGAATCCGGTTTATCTATTCTTGAATCAGCATCCAGTGCAGCACGCCTGCGCTTCAGGCCCATCATGATGACGATTATTTCCTTTCTTTTGGGCACACTCCCCCTTGCTATGGCAACCGGCGCTGGAGCCATGAGTATGCGCTCCATTGGTGTTGTTATCGTTGGCGGTATGATTGCTGCAACCTTTGTTTCAACCTTGCTGGTTCCTGTTATATACGTTCTTCTGGAAACGCTTCGGGAAAAGTTTGTCAGTGTTGAAGAAGAAGTGCGCAACCGGGAACTCATTTAAGCTTTCTTCTATATTACGACAGGTAACACTATGCATCACACATTCAGGTTTTTATTGTTTACCCTTCTCCTATTCATCATTGGCAGTTCGAAAAATGGATACTGTAATGAAAAAACAGCATCTCCTGAGCTTGGTCTAGACGATTTTGTCGAACTTGCCCTGCAGAACAATCCTGGAATTACTGTTGCGCGCAATCAGGTCTGGGCTGCAGAAGGCAGAAACACTCAGGCAGTCAGTGGCTATCTGCCACAGCTGGTAGCGACTGGTGATGCCGGCCGGATGCACATTAAGAATCTCCTGCCCGAAGATGAAGACAACGTCCTTTCCGGAAGCATATCAGCCCGCCAGCTCATTTTTGATTTTGGTAAAACCAGGGGTTTGATCTCTGCCAGCAACCACGAGACTGAAGCCGCCATAGCCTACCTCAATACTGTTGGCTCAGACATTG
>JAOZQU010000299.1 GCA_029932055.1 Desulfocapsa sp. | reverse complement strand
AAATAAAATAGTACCTTTTTTATCAATAATTAAAATACAGGCATCAAGGTTATTAAGTAGAGAATAATGCCTAGCTTCGAATTTTTGACTAATTTTCGACAAAAAGTTCATATGATTCCTTCTACCTTTTTTTATTTTTTAATTGATCTAGTAAATTAGGCAGATATTTCAGCAAATAGTCAAGGTCTTTTTTTACTGTCTGCCGTCCCATACTCAAACGAATGACAGCATATTTTTTTGTGTCGAGTCCAATGGCCTCGATAACAGACGATGTCGAGAGTGTTCCTGATGAACAGGCACTGCCGGCACTGGCATAGACCCCCATTTTATTCAACCCCAGTAAAAGGCTGCGTGAATTGATATGGGGGAAGCCGACACTCAAATTTGTGGTGACACGTTTTTCCATGGAACCAACAAGCCTAATATCAGGGTCGATCTTCAGCAAACCATTCCAAAGATATTTCTGAAGTTCGCCTATCCT
Organism: Desulfocapsa sp.; assembly: GCA_029932055.1. Classification (GTDB taxonomy): domain Bacteria; phylum Desulfobacterota; class Desulfobulbia; order Desulfobulbales; family Desulfocapsaceae; genus Desulfocapsa. Next base: position 3,279 of record JAOZQU010000299.1, on the reverse strand, counting down.
TTTGTTTTCAACGTCTCGTTCTTTTTCCACAAGTTGTGCCGCAAGGGCGAAGGCTTGCATATGGCCCGGGTTTTCGGTACCGCCCCTCATTCCGAATTCCTGCGCACCACCATGGATGAGCGGTGGAACGGGTATGTTTGCATCCAGGTAAAGCAGTCCGATTCCTTTGGGACCATAAATTTTATGAGCTGAACACGTCAGAGATGTCACACCGATTTCTTTGGGGTGTATTGGCAGTTTTCCCAGGGCCTGAGTGATATCTGAATGCAGAGGGATATTATATCTACTACATATTAGTGCTGCATCTTCAACAGGTTGAATGGTACCAATTTCATTATTAACAAGCATAATACTGGTGGCAAGAACTTGAACACCCTTGTCCAAACATCCCTGGATGCACGTGTCCAGAGTTGCAATCTGGACGATCCCATCGGAGTCAACAGGTAACAGAGTGGAGGTGAAACCCAGGGTTTCCAGAAAACGCACAGTTTTAAGAATTGATGGATGCTCAATGGCACTAACTATAAAATGCCCTTTGTTTTCTAAGTTTTTCAATCCCAAGCCCTGGAAAAATGTATTATTCGCTTCCGTACAGCTTCCAGTGAAATAAAGCTCTTCAGGATCGACACTCCAGAGATCAGCAAAAGTTTTCTTGGCCTCAATAATTAAGCTGTAGGCCTCTTTCCCCATATCCGTTGGTGATGAAGGGTTGGCATATCCCATATCACCGGAATAGTAGGAACACAACAAGTCGGAGACCTCTTTTCTAATAGGGGTTGTGGCGTTATTATCCAGATAGACCTGACGCATCGCACTGACCTTAATATCGGCGAGATCGGCACATCCCGTTTCTACACTATGAATTGGAATATTGAGCCATCTATAAATTGACGACAAACCATGGGGAAAAAGGGCGTTAAGTTCAGCTGTTGTCAGTTGCAGTTTCTTTTTCAGGATATAGAGAGCCGGGCCAACCGTATTCCTCTGGTAATAGTTGAACGTGAAACTGAGAATTTCCATATGACGATCGGACAACTCAACTTCCTGCAGTTCTGCATATCTGTGAACGGTGGCCAGTGTATAATTGTCAAGAAGCATAACTATTTACCCTATAGCTCCCGGATACAGTGAAAATGGATATCCCGTACGTGATTCTTCAACTCCTCGTACCATCATTTGAAAATGGGAGTATGGCATACCAAGCCCCAGCTTATCAGGCTCATAGTTACCAATAAGCCGTGCCCCGATACAATATGAGCTGAAATTGATTTTATTTTGGATATATGGACGCACAATCAGATCAGAATTCACCACCCGGACGGCCCCCATGGATCCTTCAACCCGTTCTCCTGTGAGAAACTGATACCCTTCCACAAGACGAGTCAGTTCAACGGGACGTACACTCATAACAATAACATCTGGTTCGATGTCAATATCATCAAATTCCGGAGGGAAAAAAAACACACCTTTGGTTTTGGCAGGTTGCAAAGCCAACATTCCGGCAATTCCTTTTCGAGCCGTAGCTGTATCTTTAAAACGCCCGGAATCATTGGCACCAAACAGACAAAATTCTTTCCGCCCGGAATCCTTGCAGGCGTACACTGAACCATTGGTGAAATCTTCAGGAGTGGGAGGAGAAAAGCCCTCTTCCTCATTCAATTTTCCCTTCATGATATCGGTGTAGACTCTCTTGCCTTTCATGGGTGTTTGCTGGTGCTGATCAACCAGACCAAAGGTGATGGCAGCAGCAATACAGCCGATATTCTTCTCAGTAAGCAGTATCGCATCTCCAAGCCCTGCCATTTTATTGGCCTGACAAGATGTTACCGAAACTCCGACAGTTTCCAGATCTAATAATTGTTCAGGAATAGTATCTGATTCAAAATAGAATTTCACCGCTACGGTTGGAATCCGCAGCTTGGCAAGCTCCATAACAGTAAATAAGCTTTTGCATTCATCTTGCAGTTGGGTCATGTTTTTTTCCGGTGTATGGTAACTATATAATAATTAAGAGACTAAGGGTTGTTGAATCTCAGCGACTATTTGTGCCATAACTTTTGAGAGTTTATTGCTGTCTATTGGTTTAGCCAGGAAGCTGCTGATACGACCAAGAGTAACAGTTTGCAGTATTGTCTTCCGGTCGTTCACGGCCGAGGTGATAATAACCTTAGCCTTATGTTCCTCTGTTACTCCATGGTGTTTTTCAAAATCACGGATTTGAAGGAGCGTTTTTAATCCATCAAGTTTTGGTAGCATAATGTCCATAAAAATGATCCTGTAAGGGGTATGATCTGCAAATTCATTTCGGAACATTTGAATGGCCTCAAGGCCATCTCCTGCACTGCTGACAATAAATTCTTCAGAGTTCAGGTAGGCCTGTAATACTTGTACACATAGAGGTTCATCTTCCACTATGAGTATTTTTATCTTTTTCATACGCTTGTCATGGGTAGGGTTAAAATAGTTTCAAAGGATCAAGGATAAGGATTACCTTGCCGGAGCTGGTGATGGTGGCACCAGACAATCCCGGGATCTTGGCCAGACTACCGCTAAGTGGCTTGATCACATATTCATTTTCCGTGTAGAAACAATCTACAGCCAGGGCTGCCTTGGTACCATTCATGTTTAAGACAACAAGGCTGATCTCCTGATTCACATTTTCAGTAAGCTGGTGGCAAAGGGAACTATTAAGGAGTGCAGACAGAGAAAAGACAGGCAGCAAATCGTCACGGATAACTGCCATCAGGGTCTCTTTGTGGCTGCGTACTAATTTCGGAGAAATTTTGACAGTCTCAATAATATAATCAAGGGGCAGGTAATAGTGATGCCCCGCTGCCTGTACTTCCAGCCCCTTGCTGACCGCCAGAGTAAGGGGCAGGGTGATGGTAATCGTGGTTCCTACTCCAGTGCTGCTGCGCAGGCTGACGACTCCGCCAATCTTTTCTACATTGGTCCGCACAACATCCATACCAACGCCTCTTCCAGACACCTCTGTGATCTCCTTGGCACCTGAAAAACCTGCTCGGAAGATGAGATTTTGAACGGCCTTGTCATCCAGTTTTTCCAGCTCTTCCAGGGTCAAATAGCCCTTCTCAACAGCCTTTGCACGAATATTATCAGGATCAATCCCGCGGCCATCGTCAATGATTTCAATGATAGCATTCTGACCCTGATTAAACGCCTTCAAGTGAATTGTCCCCTCAGCCGGTTTCCCCACAGACTTTCGTTCGTCAACACCTTCCAAAGCATGATCCGCACAGTTGCGAATAAGATGAACCA
>JAOZQU010000298.1 GCA_029932055.1 Desulfocapsa sp. | reverse complement strand
AATTACTTGAAGACTTCTGGGATGATGTAAACAACTTCATAAAAGAATGAGGTCATGCTATGGCAACAAGAGTAATGAAAATAGGGATAATATCCAAAAAAGACTACATGAAACGAACCTTGGCAATCGCCAAAGGTGAATACAAGCCAAGAAAAGATGAACCAAAAGTATGGTTTGAGTCCACAAAATCAATGTCTCAGGTCTTAAGCACTGAGAATCAGGATTTATTACGTGCTATTATTGAGAATAAACCCCATTCAATCACTGAGCTTGAAGAAATAACAAACAGAAAAAAATCGAACCTTTCTCGGATCCTCAAAACATTAGAGAAGTACGGAATTGTTGAGTTACAGAAAATAAAAGGCAAAATTTCACCTAAGGTAAAAGCAACTGATTTCCGGGTTGAATTCGGCCTTCATTATAGCTCTCCGATTCCTAATTAACGTATTAAAATTTCTAAAGAATAAGGTTAGATTGTGTGAGGAACGAACCACAATTTGAACCGTTTACTGGACAAGTAATTGTTGGTCGTTTGCTCAATTTTTCGGCAAACAGCCTGAAGGGATTTATCTGGAGCATCAGCTGCAAAAAAGCGATTCCTGAATTCGTTGATGATTTTGGAGAATAGAATCATTTGACCCCTCCCCACTGTATGTCAAAGGAGTTGATCAGCGTATTGAAGGTAAGGCAGGCCCCGTTTTCTGCTTGGAAAGAGAAAATGGGGATATTGGTGCACTGCCCAGAAGCTTTTCAGCACCCGCATATTGACGGAATCGATATCGCTAACGAATTGTAAATATTTGGATAGTGCCCCAGATTCGTTCAAAATAAAAAATTATTTTCAAGGTACTCAAATCATCAATTATTCGTGAAACGAGTAGGAGGAGTGTAATGCGAAGACAATTAATAATGTATGTGTGTCTCTTTTTTGCATCTGTTTTTCTGATGCCACTAGAAGTCTTTGCTCGAAACACTACGATTACCGGTATGTATGGCATACCAACAGGCGGGTCTGACAGAAACGGCGATTTAGCCTCTCAACTGGCAGAAAACAATGTGTCGGCTGTCTTTGTTCCTCCAGATATGAATACGATCAACTTTTTCAAAGAACAGGGTTTTGAAGTCTTTTTGACTTTGAATGTTTTTGGAGGCAGGCAGCCCTGGAAAGAATTTCCCGATTCTGTACCCATTGTTGCTGATGGTACTAAACTGTCAGGGAAATATGGGGGGATCTGTCCCACTCATTTTGAATGGCGCGAAAGTCGTTTACAGTTACTTGATAAGTGGTTGAAAGATTTTTCGGAAAAAGATGGTGTTTCCGGTATCTGGTTGGATTTTATTCGCTACCCTGGGAGTTGGGAGCATGCAGATGCTGTGATTCCTGATACTTGTTACTGTGACAGGTGTCTTACTCTGTTTCAGGTGGAAAAAGGTGTTGACCTGCCCGATGGTTTGGATACTGCTCAAGTTGTCCGTTGGATACACCAGTATGCAGAAAGTAAGTGGTCACAGTGGAAAAAAGAACAGATTACTTCATTTGTCCGGGATGCCAGAACTATCATTGATTCCAATCGCAAGGGTAATAACAAAGTGCGTCTTGGTGTGTTTCTTGTCCCTTGGATGCAAGGGGAGAAAGAGGGTGCGGTTACTTTTCTTCTTGGTCAGGATGCAGAGCTGTTTGCCGGGTACGTAGATGTTTTCTCGCCCATGGTCTATCATCGTATGGTGAAAAAGACACCTGACTGGATTGCTGATGTCACTGAATACTTTGCTGAAATGACCGGGAAGACTGTTGCGCCGATTATTCAGGCCGAAGATTTGAAGCCTGACGAGTTTAAGATGGCTGTGGAAGCTGTTACAAGAGGCGATGGAGGTGGCATACTCGTCTACACCTATCGGAAGATGGATGAAACGTTTTGGCCATTGCTTGCTGATTTTTCTCCTCAAAAAAATATTCTTCAAGATAACCGGTTTCAATCAGTTGTTATTGCTGATGAACAACTTTATTCGGAAACTACTCATAATGCAGCAGGTGAAACAGATATATGGAACAAAGGGAGTAACGAACAGGGAAATGATGCTGTGTTTCAGGTGCTGCCAATAACAACTGGTAGAGGTAAACGGTGTTTCGGGATTACAGGAGGGATGGATCGTGGATCTTTAGTGGAACAGACTATTCCGGTTTGTACACCTGGGAAATCCTATCTTTTTTCAGGAGATTTTTTCAGGCACACTAATGTGGACAGAGCGTATCCTGAGCTTGAGATTTGGGGACAGACACATATCTTGAACACTCACCGTGTTTCCGGGAAATTTCAGCATATCCGCCTTCATCTCAGCTGTACCGATGGGTTGGATGACAATGCAGGTGTGTTCCACTTTATCAACAGGTACCCCGGGCAGACTTTTTGGCTGCAATCTCCGCGTTTGCTTGAAAAATTGTCTTCTGTAAAAAAGTTCCATAAAGACCGCAACACAGGTTTTTTTCCCATTGGTGCATATGGAGGAAATCCTGACAATCTTGCTGAATTTAAAGATCTTGGTTTAAATAGTTCTATTTTGAGGCTGAGTAAGCGAGCGTTGGATATGTGTGGGGAGCTAAGGATGCACTGTACGTTTGCTCTACCTCATGATTCTGAAAAAATTAAAATTCTTCTCGACAGCGTAGGGCCATTTCCGGAATCCGGCAGTTTTTCTTTTTATATTAATGATGAACCCGGGATCCATTCTTTTCCTCGTTGGAAGGCCAGGGATATTGAAAGATTACTGGAAGAGAGATATCCTGATATTCCTACGATGATGGCAGTGGTCAGACCCCAGGTGATTCTGGATTATGAGCAGGCAGCTGATTTTTTTATGCTGGATCAATATCCGGTACCCTCCATGCCCATGAGTTGGCTGGCGGATTCCATGGATATGGCCGCAGATGTTGTTGGTCGTGACAGGTTGCAATCCGTTATCCAGGCTTTTGGTGGAAAGAAATGGGAAAAATATGGTTGGCCCATGATGCCCACCTTTGAGGAGATGAATAATCTTGCTTTCCTTTCACTTGTTCATGGGAGTAGGGGCATATATTTCTTTAAATATCAGGCAGCAATGGCAACAGAGCAAGGAAAGGAGGATTTGAAGGCAGTTGTTGTTCGGTTACAGAAACTGTTACCCTGGCTGCAAAGTAAGAATAATTTTGAACAGGTAGCTGTTGACATGACCTCGATAAACAGGGTTGACCCACAGGGGAATCCTGGTGTTCATTGTGCAGTAAAGATAAGGGGAAGAAAACGAATGCTGGTGTGTGCCAATACACTCAGGACATATGCGTCAGCTGATATGGATATGGGCGGTACAGAGTCTCAGGTTTGGCAGGATTTTTATTCAGGTAAGGAGCTGCTTGCTGTCCAGTCATCTCTGGAGTTGGATTTTTTACCCCTGGAAGTGAAGGTGCTTGTGCAGGAGTAAGGCACCCAAAATGTATTAAAACAATATAACTGTTTAGGAACACCCCATCTTTGCACGGTCAGGCTGGCTCACATAGGAACGACTATAGTTCTCCACCCTGCCTGCACAGATATGGAGCGCTCCTGAACAGCAGAAGAAACGACACTGATATCATGTTATTCAGCGTAATCGTCACATACGCTATAGTTTGTAATTTTTTCACTAAAACTTCATATAATTCGTCATTCCCGAGTGTAGTTATCGGGAATCCATTTTAAAATAACAAGATTCCCGATAACTACACTCGGGAATGACGTGCTTTTTGAAATTATTTGCTAAA
>JAOZQU010000297.1 GCA_029932055.1 Desulfocapsa sp. | reverse complement strand
TATGCCCGAATGGCGGAACTGGTAGACGCAAGGGACTTAAAATCCCTCGGCCTCTGGCTGTGCGAGTTCGATTCTCGCTTCGGGCACCATTTAATTCAGAAATCTTCTCACCAACCCTTTCAGGTTGTTTCTTAACAATTCCACATTGTTCAGCTATAATACGCTCCTAGTGGCTTCAACTTAAGAATTACATTTCTAACTACCAACCCATTTTCCCTTACAATTTATGCGCACAACTATTCGCACTCGCATATTTTTCATTTTTATTGCTGTCTTCCTTATTCAGGGATTGCTCATGGGTGCATTTTTCCTGCATATTCACAACAAATCACGGACTAAACAGGTTAACGAACAACTCCGTGCCACCAGCAGCAATATACAATCTCAAATATCCATATTTTTAAACACTCTTCTCCACGATCTTGAAATGACCAGTCATCAGGTTGAACAGGTGGCTCAAAAAGATTCCCAGCAGTATAATCTGCTTAGAATACTTAAAAATAACAGCCCTGCGTTTTCAGCCCTTGCCTTTTATGATATCAACGGCATTATCAAAAGTGCTGTTTCCGACAATAAAAATGATACCATTCCCGACTGTTTCTCTAAAAACACAGCACTCTTTAATGTCCCATTCAATTCCAGCATTCCCTATGTCACCAAACTAACTTTGACAAATAATACTCCAGGACTTGGGATCAGCAATCCCGTCTTTTTTCAGGATCATTCCTATGTCATTGGCGTTATTTCATGCCTTGTTCCTTTTAATTTTCTTCAGGAAATAGTAGATCAGGAAACTCTTCCACTTAACCAGAATGTGCTGATTCTCGATAGTGAGGGACATGTTCTTGCCCAAAAAGCACAAAATGGGATGACACATACAGCTTTTCCTCCGGAACAAAACTGGAATGGAGATGTAATCCTTAATCACATTCTCCATATTTCTGCTTCTTCTTCTTTTGAATTCCATGGTCAGCAACTCCTCATTGTAACAAATATTGATGCCAGTAAATCCTGGTTACCGACCAACCGATCTTTTATGTTGCTCAGTTTCTTAATATTACTTCTTCTTCTGTTGTCTGCCCTTGTTGGATGGACAACCAATAAAAAAATCATTGCGCCCCTCCAACTTCTCGCCAACTACTCAGTAACAATGGTTCAGGGAAAAGAGGTAGACATTGTTCCACCTGATGATGCTGAACTGCAGGATCTGGCTAACGCGATGAATAGTATGAATCTGAAACTTCATGAATCCAACTTATCACTTGAAAAAGAAGTGCGTCGTCGCCGTCGTGAAGAAAAAATTGCCATCCTTGCCAAAATTGATGCAGAAAAGGCCAACCAGGCAAAATCTATTTTCCTTGCCAATATGAGCCATGAAATTCGCACTCCTCTTCATGGCATAATCGGCATGTTTAAGATGTTAGGAAAAGATCCCTTGAATACAGAGCAGCAGCACCTGCTTTCAATGATGACTGTTTCGGGTCAACGCCTGCAGACAGTAGTTAACTCTATCCTTGACCTTTCACAGATTGAATCAGGAAAATTCCAGCTCCACCATTCACCTTTTTCCCTTACAGATTTAATCACCGAAGTTGTGGAACTGATGCAAATTCAAGCGAAGAACCAGAATAAAAATATCACAATATGTTACGAACAGGCACCAAACATCCCGGATGCTCTTATTGGAGATAGCGGACGCATCAGGCAGATTCTGATCAACTTACTGAACAACAGCATCAAATTCAGTGAAAAAGGTGCTATTCAACTGACAATAGATTTGGAATCAAAACCCAATGATATCGAAGTAGAACTTCTCTTCAGCGTAACAGACAATGGCTGTGGAATTTCAGATGAAGAACGACATACGATCTTTGATGCATTTTCTCGAGGCAGTCTGGAGACAGATAAAGTTGTCGAGGGAACAGGCCTTGGACTCGCGATCAGCGCCGAATTCGTACAGCATATGCAGGGAAAACTATGGTTGGAAAGTACTGATGAAAATGGAACCACATTCTGTTTTACCATCCAATGTGCTCTTGCAGCTGAAGAATCCCTGGAAGACAAAAAACAAGCTACACACACTGTACCGGTAAAAAGACTTTCTGGAATTCGAATTTTCCTGGCAGAAGATGAATATATTAACCAGCGTATTATCTCAGCCTACCTTGAAGAACTGGGCGGCACAGTAACAGTATGTGCAAATGGACAGGAACTTCTGGATACTATGAAAAAGGAAGTTGCCGACATCATTCTCATGGATATTCGCATGCCGGTACTTGATGGCCTTGAAACAACAAAAACAATAAGGAGAGAGGAAAAAAGCTCTGCACATCTTCCCATTCCCATTGTTGCCCTTACCGCCCAGGCCACAACAAATTTCGAGGAAGAATGTAAAAATGCTGGAATGGATGATTATCTCACCAAGCCCATCCCATTTGACAGGCTTGTTGAGATAGTCTGTAATCTTGTTGGAAAAGCATAAGTAAATATTCGGCTAGCACCCCATCTTCGTCCGATTCGCCTTACTCACATATGACTCAATATAGCTCGCATGGCGACTCGAACGAACCTGGGGCACTATCCAAATATTTACAATTGAAGGGTTCCAGCACCAATTTAACTCCAACTCGAATGCTTACAAGTATGATTATGCTTTTGTGATTTTTTCCAGAGCTTCTTCATACCTTGCTTTGGTTTTATCGATAATTTCCTGTGGAACTTTGGGTGGTGGCGGATTTTTATCCCAATCAAGCGTTGCCAGATAATCACGCAGGAACTGTTTATCAAAGCTTGGCTGGCCTTTACCTGGTGTATACTGATCAAGTGGCCAGAAACGAGACGAATCCGGAGTCAACACCTCGTCAATAAGAATCAATTTCTTTTCTTTTCCTAATAGGCCAAGTTCAAACTTGGTATCTGCAATGATTATTCCTTTGGAACGAGCATAATCCGCCGCTCTTGTATACAGCTCAAGGCTGATATCTGAAATTTTTGCGGTTTGCTTTTTACCCAGCAGGTCTTCCATGGCACTCACGGAAATATTCTCATCGTGATCGCCGATATCCGCCTTGGTGGAAGGAGTAAAGATAGCCTCGGGGAGCTTATCCGATTCCTGCATGTTGTCCGGAAATTCAAAGCCACAAACAACAGGGTTTTTCTGGTATGCCTTCCAGAATGATCCGGAAATGTAGCCTCGTACAATGCACTCAACACTTAAAGGCTCTGTTTTATGCACCAGCATTGAACGACCGTCAAGCTCTGCCGCATAAGGCTGACACGCTTCAGGATATTCACTCACATCTGCTGTAATGAGATGATTGTCTACAACATCAGCAAGCAGATCAAACCAGAACAAAGAAAGCTGAGTTAACACCTTGCCCTTCCCTGGAATGGCATCAATCACTACATCAAAGGCGGAAATTCGATCAGTAGCCACCATCAAAAGCTTATCATCATGCCCTGGAATAGCATACATATCGCGTACCTTACCGCGATGCACCAGTTCCAGTCCTGCATAATCCGTTTCTTTTACTGCATCACTCATTGTATTCCCCTTAGGGCGCATTCAAAAATAATTTCATATTCTGAGGCGCAATATAAACATTCATCTTACACCTCATAATTACGAACTTATTTTTGAATGAGCCCTTAAAAAAGAAAAGGGGGAAACACACCAGTATGGTGTAATCCCCCCAGGAACTTCTTAAATGTTATTACAGATTAAGTTTTTCCTTTACGGCATCAATCACGGCATCACTTGAGGTTGCAGGAACACTCATGAGCAGTC
>JAOZQU010000296.1 GCA_029932055.1 Desulfocapsa sp. | reverse complement strand
CCGATGCCGAATTGACTCATGAAGCGGCAATCGGCAAGATAGCCAATGATCAACTCATGAAACTGATGAGTCTGGGATTGGACTATGATGAGGCCGTAAACCGTATCATTCAGGGATTTTTGCAGTAATCAGGAAAAAGGAAGAGAGATGTGACATTTGAGGGTTGCGGGAAATCTGCCTGGTACCCCGTCCCATAAGTTTTGACTAAATGCATCGCTTGTAGGAATGCCTGAAGAATCCGGAAAAACAGTCATCAAGAGGATTTCAAAAGGTGGGCTACCTGCTTTGGGTGACTGGTTGAATCTTTTAAAAAATCTTCTAACCATACTTGACAGTGTTGGAATAAAGACATTACCCTCTATGCCAATTAAAGCCGACACACATTCCATCACTATTATGCGTCGCAAGGCCACTGCAGCCTTGGCCACGCACTGAGTGACTCTTTGCGCGGCAGCAACATTTGTGGGATGTAGTATTTCCACTGTCAGTCGGAGTATTAAACGCATAAATGAAGTTGGAAATGTTGCTGATTACGAACGTTCGGGACGTCCAGCTCTTTATTCAGAGGAATTACGATTGGAGTTGATAGGTTTTTACTGCCAAACCCAACCATTACCAAATTCTGGACGATGGATAATAAGGTGGGCAGCAACTCATTTAGAACAACATCTTGAAATAATCAATGCCAGGCCGAGCAAGTCAACCATTCAACGAGTTTTGAAAGAAAACAATCTTTTCTACTTGCAAAAAAAATCCTTATGGTGCATATTGTGTCAATATCTTAACTCTACCTTGAGTAGAAGCATCTTCTTTCACGTTTTCCCGCCTAAGTTGTTCTATTTTGCACATCCTTCGCTATCGTAGAAGTTATTTGCTGATCGTTTAAAAGGAATACAGTATTAAACTCACTATTGGCAGTTGTACCCCACATCATAACTGAATCGGAATTGGAAAAATTCTCATCCAGTCAGTCCTTAGTAGAAAAAACATTCCCAACCAATTCGTTACACACAAGCAGCCTTGATGCTGCATTATTGAGCCAGAGCCGAAATCATAAAACCATCGGTCAGTGCTTATTTATCATCCAGAAGGAGTTTTAATGAGTTTCACAGTTTTTCAGTTTCACCCCCAGATCCAAACAGCCCTTGATAATAGTGGCTACACATCACCGACCCCTATCCAGGAGCAGTCCATTCCCCCCGTTCTTTCCGGACGCGACCTTCTTGGCCTTGCCCAGACCGGTACCGGAAAAACCGCCGCCTTTGTGCTGCCTATTCTGCAGCGCCTTTACAGCGGACCAAAGGGAAAAATTCGAGCTCTGATCATTGCCCCTACAAGGGAACTTGCCGAACAGACTCACAGCTATATTAACAAAATGGCAGCACACACACACTTGCGCAGTATTGTCATCTATGGTGGAGTTAGCAAACAGGCTCAAATCAATAACATTCGAAGGGGTGCAGAGATTGTTGTGGCCTGCCCCGGCCGCCTTCTTGACTTGGCAAACAGCAAGGCCATCAATCTGTCTACAGTGGAGATGCTGATTTTGGATGAGGCCGATCATATGTTTGATCATGGCTTTTTACCAGACATTCGTCGAATTTTAAGTAAGATACCAAAAAAGAGACAGACCCTTGTCTTTTCTGCAACTATGCCTAAAGAGATCCGTTCCCTGGCTGAAGACATCCTTACTCAACCAGCCACCGTGCAGATCAACCACACCAAACCTACAGCATCTATCTCCCACTCCTTTTATAAAGTTGAACAAAGAAACAAAACCAACCTGCTGAAAAAAATTCTGCAAAATAAAGAACTCACAACAGCTATTGTTTTTACAAGAACGAAACACAAGGCCAAAAGCCTTGCTTTTCAACTGCAAAAGACAGGATGCAAGGCCACCTCTCTCCAAGGCAACCTATCGCAACAGAAGCGGCAGTTGGCCCTGGAAGGATTTAAAAGCGGGACATACAATATTCTAGTCGCCACAGATATTGCGGCTCGAGGCATAGATGTCTCAGGCATTTCCCATGTAATCAACTTTGACATGCCTGCAACCGCTGAAACCTACACCCATCGAACCGGACGTACAGGAAGAGCCAGTTGCTCCGGAGCTGCCTTCACCTTTGCAACTACAGATGACAACAAGATGATCAGAGCCCTTGAACGCTCTCTAGGTAAAAAACTTGTTTATAAAAAAGAGTCCAGCCTTAAAGGTGCTTCCCAGGGAGTCAGGCAAAGAAAATCATTTCGCAATCAGGCGATAATGCAGTAGTATATCAATTTAATTTTCACATAAACAAAACAGTTACCGGGTCGTATATTAACGATCCGGCTCTATAACAAAAAGGTTCTTAATGGACCAGCACAAAGGAGTAGTACACAATGGCCGAAGGAACAGTTAAATGGTTTAATGATTCAAAAGGTTTTGGTTTTATTGAGGAAGAGGGCGGCAAGGATGTCTTTGTTCATCATTCAGCAATTCAGGGTGATGGATTTAAATCCCTTGATGAAGGCGCGCGAGTGACCTTTGATATTGTCGACGGCCCAAAAGGACCAGCTGCAGAGAATGTTGTTAAACAGTAAAATTTTCTTAAACAATAAAAAAAGCCCTCGCGTTCAGCGGGGTCTTTTTTTATTGTTCAAAACATAACGTGGTAAAAGGAATAGAACCTTGGCTAGAACAAATTATTCATATGAAAAGCGCCAGAAAGAATTAGCAAAGAAAAAAAAGAAAGAAGAAAAAAGACAGCGCAAGCTTGAGAAACAGCAGGATCCTGCTACGGAAACAGAAACGGAAACGGAAACGGAGAATCTTACTTCCCGGGAAGATGAACAACTTTAAGTCCTTATCTTATGTAGAATAATTCGCCCGATTCGGGGCCATTTTCAGCTCAGGGTGAAAATGATCCAGCCTGGTTAACCTTCAAAAAATACCAACCGAAATGCCTTCTACGCTATTGAATGTCATGTCGGCTATGTTCTTACTCCAAAAACGAATATACGGCTTGCTGCCTCAGCCCAAAAGAGATGAAGGTTGCGAAAAAGGCCAAGAAAGGCGCTAAAAACGTCTGTAAGAATATAACGGGACGTGTTAATTTTTATTTGTCTGTGGAAACCAATGAGTACGATTTGAGATGCCTCATCTCAATGGAAAAAGGGAACGAAATACAGTTGTACCTCAAATTTATTTGCAATTAACTTGCAATATCAAATAGCTACAATCTTTTAAAACTTCTGCACGTTGTATTAACCTCGTCGACAGATTTTATAACTTATCTTTTCGGATTCTGGCAAAAATATAGTAGGTGTTTTGTCGGTGGGATGTCCAGTCATTCCTCTACTGAATTGAGCTCGGCCTGACCCTATCAGGAATAAGCATAACTACGGTTGCTCTCTCTGGGTAACGATTGGCAATGGAACCATAGAAGTGTCGGATCCAAAGGCTAAGCTATTTCAAGAACCCACCTTTTTTGCCTTGAATGTGAAAAGTTATTGCCCTTAGGACAACAATAAGATATAGACATCCCTTCTCGAAGCGACAGGGACTCTCTGTGGCTTTTTGTTTTTTCCTGTTGAAACTGGTTAGTAACAGTTTTTGATATCCACATCAAAGATCTTGCTTTCTTGCCAATTCTCTCACATTAGATGTTTACAATAATATATACGTAATTGGATCAAACAGAACTAATCATCCGTGTAAACTTTCCACCCATCTAATTGCCTCATGATCAGTCACTTTACCAAGGTATCGCTGAGTGGTTGATAGGTCAGCGTGCCTGAGAATTACTT
>JAOZQU010000295.1 GCA_029932055.1 Desulfocapsa sp. | reverse complement strand
GCGCCCCGGAGGAAGTGCCCTTGGGGTGCGCCCCGGAGGAAGTGCCCTTGGGGTACGCCCCGGAGGAAGCACCCAAACTACGGGTACTAGTGCCCTTGGGGTTGCAACTGGAGAACTATAGCCGTTTCTATGTGAGCCAGTCTGACCGTGCAGAGATGGGGTGGCCCCTGAATAGTTACCGTTCAACAAGCAATCATCCGCGTCCTATTCCTCGTCTTGTGCGTCTGTTGAGAAAAGATTCCCCTGGATACTGGAATCAGATTCCTTTTCATCAGAGTCAGAGACATCAGTATCTGCGGAAATACCACTTGTGGATTCCCATTCTTCAATTTGTCCGATAAGATTGCTTACACGAGTGGAAACATCTCCACGGTCTTCCTTCATAGAGGAAAGTTCATCCTCCAGGGTTTCGATGGTGGCATCCCGTCTCTGTATACGTTCAGTCAACTCTGCATTCTTTCCCTGTAAATCATTAAATTTCTCAAGCAGGGTAGCAACAAACCCTTCAAGACGTTCTAACTCATTATCTTTACTCATAACAAATACTCCAGATTAATTAAAAGTTTATACTATTCAAATTAATTTCAGTGATAGATTCACACGATTATACCCTCGATAACTATTATTGCAAGCATACAGTAGAGAGAGTTTAAGGCAATAAATGATAACTCTAACACCCCCTGCCCTCTCAACCTCGAGCATAATTCCAACTAAGAGGTTGTCCCTTCTCATATGGCATATGACCATGAAAAAGATTGGGCTTATTATCAAAAACAAGGGGCAGGAAATATTTATCACCTTCCCACATGGGCAATGACTCCAATTCGGAAATCAATTTCCAATGCAGATCCCCTTCTTCATTGGAGTAACATGGTATTCCCTGATAACTCTTCACCAAAAAAATAAAACCGAACCAATGCTCCCCTGCTGTACCAAACCCGGGCCAACTGATTGTTCCTCGCAGTTCCGTTTCCATACAGACAATCCCAGCCTCTTCCTTGATTTCACGTTTTAAACAGGACAGCACGTCTTCACCTGCTTCCATTTTCCCTCCCAGACCGTTATATTTTCCTAAATGTTGATCTCCAGGTCTTTTATTTCTATGGACAAGCAGAACTCTCTTTTGGTCTTTGGAAAGAATAAAACCAAGGGTTGCCAAGATAGGTCTATACATCAACTACTCCTTATGATTTAATATAGATAGTCACTATACAACTCTTTGTTCTTATATTTTTATTATGTGGCCATCTTCTACTACTAAAACTTCTACTTTATATAATAATTCAGTTCCGGCAATGCAGAAAGTCAAATCCTCCAGACATGTTATTCCTTCAAATTTTACTGTCTTGAATCTAGGCGTTATATTTCTCTGCCTGCTTCTTTTTGTTCTATTCATCCCCGGATCCACTTTTGCTGCCAACCCTTTTCCCCATTACCCTGTAATTGATAGCAATGTCAGGTTCTGGGAAAAAATATACAGCCGTTACTCCACCAGCCAGGCTGTAATCCATGATTCAAAAAACCTTGGCATAGTCTATGAAATAGTACCTATACTCAGCCATCGGCTACCCGGTTCTTCAAAACTCAACAAACCGATATTAAAAGGAATAAAAAAGAAATATTCCAGAATATTAAGTCAACTAGCCAAAGGAGTACAACCACGCAGTGCTGATGAAAAACGTGTTGCAGCCCTGTTTGCAAAAAGCAGCAGTAAACGTTTAACAGAGGCTGCCGATTTAGTTCGTGCCCAGATCGGTCAAAAAGACCGTTTTTTTGAAGGTGTTATCAGGTCAGGAGCATATATAGATGAAATAAAAACAATCTTCAAAAAGAAGGGGCTTCCCGAGGATCTTGCTTACCTGCCCCATGTGGAATCCTCTTTTAACCTGAAAGCCTACTCAAAATTTGGTGCTTCGGGTATTTGGCAGTTTACACGCCCCACAGGAAAACAGTTCCTCACCATCAATTATGTTGTCGATGAAAGGCAGGATCCAATCCTTGCAAGCCATGCTGCAGCACAATTTCTAAAAAAGAATTACAAATTGCTTGGTAGCTGGCCCTTGGCATTAACGGCTTATAATTATGGACCAGCAGGGATGCTTCGGGCTAAAAAATCTCACTTACGTTATGAAAAAATTTTTACTCATTACAATCAGGGTTATTTCAAATTTGCCTCCCGTAACTTTTATTCTGAATTCCTTGCAGCTGTAAAAGTAGCCAAGAAACTTGAAAATGAACCATCCCTTAAACTTCACAAACCTAAAAAAACCTTACATTTTACTCTCCCGGCTTATATTGCCATCCGAGATCTTTGTAAATATTTCAATGTTTCAGTTAGTACTATAAAAAAACTAAACCCCGCCCTCAGACGTTCCGTATTACAGGGAAAAAAATTCATCCCAAAAGGTTACGCCCTGCGCCTTCCTTACACCAGTCAGCAAAAAAACTTAATTGCCAAAATCCCCGGTCATTTATATCACAAGCGGCAGAAACCAACACAATTCTATCGGGTACGACCAGGAGATACAGCTGGAAAAATTGCCCATGCCCACCGTGTCAGCCTCAAGTCATTAAGAAGCACAAACAATCTTGATACAAATGCATCTATCTTCGTTGGCCAAAACTTGCGTATCCCGGATAAATACTCACGAAAAAAAGTTGAGACACCAAGAAGTATTTCCCCCAACAGACAAAAAGTCACTGTCCGGAATCGCGTTGCAGGAGCTTCCCAGGTAAACAAAAACAATCTGCCACTGCTGGCTGACAGCAAAAAAAACAAACCGGCATGGAAAAAAATCCAACAATCCAGAAGCGTGGTTCTCGGGGAACTGAGTATTTTTAACATATCGAGAAGAAACAACATCACCCAGGGTACAGTCACGGTGCAACCCCAGGAATCCATGGAACTTCTTGCTGACTGGCTTAAAATTTCAGCCAGGTCACTGCGCAAACTAAACGGGTTTTCTGACTCTCATCAGCTTCACCCTGATGAAAAGATACATATCGCCTTGGTAAACATCTCTGCCAAAAAATTTGAAGAACATCGATTTGACTTTCACCTCGAAACTGAAGAAGATTTCTTTAATGCATATAAAATTGTCGGTGTCAGTTCCTACACAGTAAAAAACGGAGACACAGTTTGGGATATATGCAGAAAAAGATTTGATCTTCCGCTCTGGCTTTTAAAAAAATATAATATAAATCTCAACTTTGGTAGCCTGCGTTCTTCGCAACAGTTGACTATTCCTATTGTCAAGGCTATTTAAAAAGAGACGACCTGTCCCGGATAAATTGAAATCTTCAATTTCTTAGGTACAAATAAAAAACAATAAACAAGGAGTTGAAATTGGATATTTCAAAACGTATTGCAGAGATGAAACAACAGCCTGGATTCCAGGACAATGTAGGTATGATCCTCATTCATAATGGTACTGTTCGTGGCTGGTCGCGGCAGGATAACAAAAAAAAGGTTGTGGCTCTAGAAGTCACTCCGGATCTTGATAAGATAGAATCCATTCGTCAGGAACTTCTCAAACGTGATGGAATTTATGATATTGTTACAGAAGCCAAAACCGGATGTTTTCAACCAGGTGATGACTTGCTGTTTCTCATTGTGGCAGGAGACATTCGTGAGAATATAAAACCAGTACTGGCTGAAATGCTCGATCGGGTTAAATCAGAAGCGATCAGCAAAAAAGAGATCATGGCAGAATAGCTCTTTAATCGTAACCATTCAAGTGATAGCTGGTAATTTGCCTAACCGCTGTCCTGTAACTGTTTAGGAGCGCCCCATATC
>JAOZQU010000294.1 GCA_029932055.1 Desulfocapsa sp. | reverse complement strand
CACCTGTCCCGATGACACATGGAATTCCAAGTTCACGGGAGATGATAGCAGCATGACAGGTACGACCGCCACGGTTTGTGATGATAGCACCAGCAATTTTCATGATCGGTTCCCAATCGGGATCGGTCATGTCGGTGACAAGAACTTCACCTTTCTTGAAGGTTCCAATATCTTTTACATTGTCAATACAGTGGGCAACGCCCTGGCCGATTTTTGCACCAACGGCTAAACCTTCAACAAGCACTTTTCCTGTTTCCAGGAGTTTATACGTCTCCATCATGCCTTTGTTGGCTTGAGAATGAACGGTTTCAGGACGAGCCTGAACGATGAACAACTCTCCAGTTCCAACATCTACGCCGTCGCCATCTTTGGCCCACTCGATGTCCATTCCTTTTTCGTAATGGTCTTCGATGATACCTGCCCATTCGGCAAGTTTGAGAATTTCATCGTCGTTGATAACGTAGGATTTACGCTCTTCGTCAGTGGTATCGATATTTTTTACAGGTTCAGGAGTGGAAGGATCATTATCATAGATCATTTTGATCTCTTTCGATCCTACTTTCTTGCCAACGATAGGGCGTTTACCTTCTTTTAGTTTTGGCTTGTAGACGTAGTATTCATCAGGATTTACCGCGCCCTGAACAACGTTTTCGCCAAGGCCCCAGGCGCCGGTTATAAAACAGGCATCTTTAAAACCGGACTCAGTATCAATGGTAAATAAAACACCGGAAGATGCGGAGTCAGATCGAACCATCTTCTGAATGGTGATGGAAAGATAGACATCAAACTGGCCAAATCCCTGATGCTGACGATAGGAAATGGCACGGTTGGTGAAAAGAGATGCAAAACATTTTCGGCAGTTTTCAATGATACTCTCATAGCCGTGAATGTTGAGATATGTTTCCTGCTGTCCGGCAAAAGACGCATCCGGCAGATCTTCAGCAGTTGCAGAAGAACGAACAGCAACTGCACAATTGTCGCCATATTCAGCTTCCATTTTTTTATAAGACTCGATGATGACATCACGCAGATCATCAGGGAACTCAGCATGGCGGATGATGTTACGGCATTTCTCTCCACGTTCAGCAAGGTTTGCCATATCTTCAATATCAAGATCAGCCAGTACGTCGCGAATACCCTGTTCAACACCAGCCGTTTTTAAGAGGTAGCGATAGGCATAGGCGGTAATGGCGAAACCGTGGGGAACTGCGACGCCCTTGGAAGTGAGATGCTGATACATTTCACCAAGAGATGCGTTTTTTCCGCCCACCAGAGGGACATCATCAATGCCGATATCGTCAAACCATAGAATTAATTCTTCGTCGTGACTTTTGGCCATCGTTATTTCTCCTAATGAAATTAGATTGTTGGAATGACATATTTACTGAAAGGAATATGTCTTGTAAAATTGAATAATTTTTCTCAGCCATCAATATAAAAGGATGATAAAATAAAGTCAAAAATAATTGATGCCTACTATAAATAAAATTGTCGGTTCGTCAAGGGCTGTGAGATTTTCTCGTTGTCTTATACTGAATTAGTGAAGTGGTAATAGAAGTGTGCTACTCTTTTTTGTAAACGTTCACCTGTACCCCATTTTTGTTCATTTCGGCCTGCTCACATATAACTGCATATGCTACGCAGTCCGAAATGAACCAATATGGAGCACTGGTACACGTTTACAGATCAGGGATTACCGTAAATCAGTCCTTCTGGTGAACGGTTACGTTTTTTTAGTTTGTCAGGAACTATGCATTGTAAACGAATGAATGTGAACCGGAGGAGTAAAATATGTCTCAGGCAGAAAAAATAAAAGAATTATATCGTCAGTGTATTATTGGCAAAAATCATGCTGAAAGTGATTATTTTTCACTTGTGCGGGAGCTGGTTCGTTTACGTAATGATGAAGGAATGCAGTGGCAGCAATCAATTAATCAGGTCTATGCCCTGATTATGGATGAAATTATATGTAATGAAAATCAACCTGTTACAGCAGTGAAATTTGGCACTTCCGGTTGGCGTGGGATGATAGGGAAGGATTTGTTTATCCGTTCTGTGTCTTTTGTGACAGCATCTATACTTGATCTCTACTTTGCTGTTGATAAAGAGCCTGAACTCGCCCGCTATCTTGGGGTGTCAAGCCTTGATGAAGCCAGAAGGCGTGGATGTGTGCTTGGATTTGACAATCGCTTTGGTGGAGAAATCTTTGCAGGGGCTGTAACTGAGGTGCTGATTGGTGCAGGTTTTATTGTTCATTATGCAGGAGAGTCCACCACAGGTGTATTATCCGCTGCTGTTCTTGAATTGAATGCTGCATTTTCCATCAATCTCACACCTTCCCATAACCCTCTTGAATATGCAGGGTTTAAATATAACGCTGCAGATGCAGGGCCGGCTGCCGCTGAACTGACCGGGCGGATTACAAGTCGGGCACAGGAAATTATAGCCGGCAAAGGTTCTCCTCTGGTGACATTCGATAAACCTGTGGTTTCTCCAGCCGATCGTGATGATGTGCAGCCTTTTGATGCCCTTGCAACCTGGAAACAGCTTGTTCGTAAAAACATAGATGTGCATGGGGTGCGTTATGATGACATTATTGCTGATTTTGGACGCGACAGTGAAGTTGTGGTGGTCGTTGATTCCGTGCACGGGGCGAGCAGAATTCACATCGCATCTCTTTTTGAAGGGCTTAAAACTGATCGTTTGATTCAGCTGCGTGACACATCAGATGTAACGTTTAATGGTATTGCTCCGGAACCATCTTCTGCAAATATCGCGGGAGTAGTTGAGACTCTGGTGGAAAGGAATGAACCTCTAAAAGTTGGTGCCATTATTGATCCTGATGGTGATCGGATCAGGTTTACAGATGGTAGTGTTGAGATCAGTATGAATCAGTTCGGAGCCATGGCCTATCATTTTCTCCATGAAGGAAAAGGCAAGAAGGGTATGGTCGCTAAAACCGTGGCCACATCCAACCTTGCCAATCGATTGGCGGATGTTTTTGGAGAAGAAACCTATGAACCACGAGTGGGTTTTAAAGAGTTTAAACCTGTGATCGGCAAGGCTCTGGTCTATTTTGAGGAATCTGACGGTATCTCTATCATTGGTCATACGCCTGAAAAAGATGCCTATATCGGTTTGTTGCTGGCACTTGATATGGTGCTCAGCCGCAGACAAAACCTTGGTGACTATCTGGCTGAGATAGAAAAAGAATACGGTGCGTACTATCCGGACAGGGATGGCTTGCCTGTGAGTGTTCAGGGGGATGACCTGAAAACAGCGCTGCAAAAGCTTGAGAAGTACGAGGTGGGAGCTTCTGTTAATGTGGGTGGAACAGAGCAGCTTATCAGCCAGGTAATAGATATTGACGGACGGAAGATGATTTTTGAGGATGGATCCTGGCTCATGATCAGACCATCTGGGACTGAACCAAAAGTTCGCTTTTATGTGGAATCCAGAACTGCCAGTGGCACGGCAGCGCTCGTTGAAGCTGCGCGAGCTATGCTGGAAGAAATTGGACTTCTATAAAAATATTTCTCCATTGATTTTTAGCTTACTGGTATTAGAGTAGCTGCATTATCCGAATACCTGTCCAGTCATGTATGGATTGGAGTTATTGTAATGTCTTAAAGAATAATCAGGAGTTAAATCATGTGGGAATATACAGATAAAGTTCAGGAACATTTTTTACATCCCCAGAATGTCGGGGAAATTGAAAATCCAAGCGGTATTGGTGATGTCGGCTCTCTGGCCTGTGGTGATGCTTTAAAGCTGACCCTGAAGATTGATAAAGATGAAC
>JAOZQU010000293.1 GCA_029932055.1 Desulfocapsa sp. | reverse complement strand
AAATGGTTTCACCGGCCTTTAAATAAGCACTGGCTTTATTTTGATAGAGTCATGTCAAGAGTACCTTAAATTGGCGAAGAGCCCGGGAGTCGCACCCGGCTGCATGGATTTAGAGTCCATGTGATCTCATCCGATCCACTCTCCTCAATTTCCTTAAAGATAAATAAACATGCTATCCGTTTAAGTGCTTTTTATAAAGATTGACAGAGTTAATTGAGATATCTAACAGTTCTGCAATTTTACATTTTGCCGCCATCCCGGTATATTCGACATGCTCTGGGATGACCGAGCCAATGCCATATTTATTTCTCACCTTTGCCATTATGGTTTCATCTGTTAAATCTGCTTTTTTCAGATTCAATTTGTTTGCTACGTAGTCTTTTGCTCGATCGATTTTCATCTTGTTTGTCAGTTGCATCCAGGCGACCAGATCTCCGGCCGTCCGAACACCACCCATGCAGGATGACACAATTTGAGCAATGGCTACACCATGGGAATCACCGGTGCCAACCTACAGGCCATCAGCTTTTCCAATCTCCACCAGCGCCTTTGCGCATCTGGTGGAACAGCCCACAGGAGGCAGCAGTGTCATGGGCATTCCGCCGACTCCCATTCCAGAGTTGGCATGGATAGGGATGGAAGCATTTTCTGAGGCAGCCTTGGTAAAGGTGACTGTTCGAGCTGAATTATAAGGTGTGCTCCTGGAGGTATCAGAGTTAACTGCCACGCCAAAAATATCAACACCTGCCTTTGCAGCAACATCAGCCTGCTGATGCGGATACATGCCGGCTAATCGTTCGCCCTTATAGGTTACTTTGCTGTGCAGTCCCATGACCATTTCTCCGGCCATTCCCATTTCAACCGGCATATCAGGCATTTTAGACTTTATGTCTTCCACTACATTTAAACAGCCCCAGAAATCTGCGTCACCAGCTGAACCGGCTGTATCAAGATTGATAGCCTCACACCCTACTTCATAGAGCTGTTCAGCAACATAAAAAATATCCTTCCTCATCATCTGGGCAGCATCTTCCTGAACCTGCAATGCAGCGTCAAAATCATATTTTTCAAAGTACTTAGAAGGAGACTCAATGGGACCGGTCGGATGATAGTACATTCCCATATTTGGCTGACTTCCATATATCAACGGAATCGTTGTCATCATGGATATGGTTTTATAATGGGACCGGGCGTAACCAATAGCTGATTTTACCGGTTTATAACTATAATCCGGGAAGCCCAGGCCACAGGTGTCTCCACAATAGACTCTTTCATACATTAAAATATTCTGGTGATCACTTATGGGGAGTGCATGCCCGGCACTTGGTTTTCCCCAGCTGGCACTGATGCCTGCGCCATCATCAGTGACAACAACTTCTTTGCCCGGTTCAACAGAAACGGTTTTGCCCGGCTGAAGAAAAATATCAACCATCTGGCTAATCTCAGCTTCGCTTAACTCGTCTATTTTGCCTTTGCGGGCAGCGTTTTCAGTTCCGGCAATGATATCTTTACGCAATTCATCCTCAGTGAGTCTGATTTTATTACCATCGCCCATGCTTGTTGTAACTTTCAACATTTACACCTCCTGTTTATCATTACAATATTATCAATATCCTTGTATTTGTTTCGGGAAATAATCCTGGCAGCTTCCCTCCCTGTACACATCTGCTGTTGCACAGTGCAGCCCGCCGCCAAAAGCATTGACATCTGAAAATGGCACCGGAATTACTTCAAATCCCAGGCTGTCAAGTTGTTCCATTTGTTTGACTTCCTTTGCATCAACGCAAACGGTTTTTTCATCCAGCATTAATGTATTCATGGAAAGCCATCGACTGCAAAATGAAAGAGGTGCGTACCCATCGGCTGACGGTTCTGCACAGTCCACAATTTCCCAGTCATTTTTTTTGAATAATTCTTTCATCCTGGGCTCCAAAGGAACTCTCTCATAGCTGCTTAATGCGAGTCCAGGTCGTAACAATGTAAGCGAGGCATCAATATGGCTTCCTGCAGGTTCCAGAAATCGTACCATATGAATCCTGTGATTTGAAAAATGGCGTGTGAGCCAGTCCACACCAGCCCTATTGGTTGTTGCTGTCCGGTAAATAAAAAGATCTTTACCTGCCCGGCCTATGTCTGCTGCATCAAAACAGGGTTCTACCTCGGTAGTGATAAAATCTTCATCACGCGCTGTCTGTTCCTGCTCCTCTTTGCTTAAGGCATTAAATTTTATATTCCAATCTTTTTTGTATGTACGGTCTGACAGCCTTGGTTTTGGAGCTGCTTCCCATCTGAAATTCGGATCATCCTTAAAGTACTGCTCAAGCAACGGCCTGTAACATAGATATTCAAACCACCTGCTGCGATAGGACATGGTGGCTTCAATCATTTCATTTCCAACAGTTAAAAGCAGATCCCTTGGCGGCATACACCCGAACATTGAACCCTGTTTCCAGTCCGGAGTTTGCACAGGTTGTGAAAAATCTACAGGTGTGGGGCGGTCTACCCTGACTCCCCGGCTTTCCAGGATTTTTACAAAATTATCCAATTGTTCATTGGCTCTTACTTCCATCTCCTCTGGTAAAAGTCCATATGTACCCAGGGGAAAACCATGTTCAGGCCAATCGCGCTCAGCTGCCGGTTCCGGGGCCTGAACCATAGTTCCGTCGGCCCGGCCAACAATAATATGTTTTAAAGGGTCCCATTCATTCCAGGAATTTACAATTGTTTTATTTGATGTCATACTCACCTCTAAATTTATTTTATGATTTTTATTGTTAAAATCTTTAAACAAATATATAAGTCAAATTTAAGGATCAGTAAAATTATTTAATATTGTCTATAGGGTAAGTTTAAGTAATGCTACCAGATATGAACAGACTAAAAGTGTTTTATTATGTGTATTCTTTGCAAAGCTTCAATCTTGCAGCAAAAAGGCTTCACATTACTCCGTCCGGCGTGAGCCAGCATATCCAAAAGCTGGAATATGAAATAAAAACATCTCTTTTTACACGGCTCCATAAAAAGATAGTTCCAACAATGGCTGCAGATCAGCTTTTTACCACGGTGCAACCCTTTATTGAAGAGTTAAAATTACAGATGGAAAATATCTCAAAACCTATGGATAAACCCTACGGACTTCTCAGGATCGGAGCACCTATTGAGTTTGGCAAAGAATATTTACCGAAAATCTGTTCTGCATTCAGGGAAAAATATGATGAGGTAAAATTCAATATTAAACTTGGAGAAGCTGACCAACTTCTTGACATGTTAGATACTAACAAATTTGATTTTGTATTGATTGATTATTTTTCAGCTAAGGATCAATTTCTTGGAAAACCTCAACTTTATACTGTCGATTCTGTGGCTGAGGAAACTCTTATTCTTGCCTGTTCACGCGGTTATTACGAGGAGAAGATGAAAAAAGATATCTCCTTTGAAAATCTTGTGAAAATGGATTTTATAACAGATGAACATGAGCCTGTGATTTTAAAGTACTGGTTCTGGCATTATTTTAAAAAATCAGTGCCTGATTTAAATATAGTTATGGCCATTGAAAACCACCAGGCGGTTTTATCCAGTATCCGTCTCGGGATGGGGCTTGCCATTACTGTAAACCATTTTATCCAGGAAGATGTTGAAAATAATAATATTATTCCTGTTTTTCCCGGTAAACAAAAACTGATTAACAAGATATCCTTTGTCTGGTTACAAAAAAAACATCAGACAATCACTGAAAAAGTTTTTCAAACTTTTTTCAAACAACAGATAGAGAAAATGATAACCTGACTTGAAAAACCATTGACCCTGTACCA
>JAOZQU010000292.1 GCA_029932055.1 Desulfocapsa sp. | reverse complement strand
CATCAGATAAACAATCCACTCAATAATATTTCCACCTCCTGCCAGTTGGCCCTTGCTGATATGGATGATGATAAAGATTCATTTGTTGTAAAAATGCTGGAGACCATCAATCAGGAAACAGAGCGTGCCGGAGAAATTGTCCGCGGTCTGCTGGAATTTTCCCGGTCCCAGACTTTTTCACCACAAGCCTATCAACTTGCAGCAATTGTGAGCAAGGTGAAACGGCTTGTGGCAAGCGAAGTCCCGGCAGGCATCACCATCGATACTGAGATCCCGAAAGATGTACTCCTCTATGTCGATGTGCAGAAAATGATTGAGGCTCTATTAAATCTGACCATCAATGCAATCCAGGCTATCTCTGAACCACCTGGGAGTGTACTTATCGGAGCAAAAAAGGATGTAGAGCAAAAGCAGGCTGTGATCACTGTTGCTGACACTGGCACGGGAATTGACCAGGAAAACCTGACCAAAATTTTTGATCCGTTTTTCACCACCAAAAACGCTGAACATGGGACTGGACTTGGCCTGGCAGTTGTCTACGGTATTATCAAAAAACAGGGTGGTTCGATCAGCGTAGAGTCTATAAAGGGGAAAGGAACCAGCTTTATAATAACCTTGCCGCTTCAATCTGAAGCCACTGAGCCAAAGTTGTTCAGCAAGAATTCAATATCCAGAGGTACCAATGTCTGAAAAAAACAGTATCGCTATCTTGCTGGTTGATGATGAGGAAATAAACGTCCAGAATGTCGGCCACTTCCTTGAACACCAGGGCTTTCTTGTGACAACTGCGATAAGCGGTAACGAGGCCTTGAACCTATTGAATCAATCCCATTTTGATCTGGTGATAACGGATCTGAAAATGGGTGATGTTGATGGCGTTCAGGTTATGAAAACCGCCAAAGAACTCCATCCCGAGATCGAGGTAATTATTGTCACCGGCTATGCCACGGTAAACTCTGCCGTGGATGCCATGGCCCAGGGGGCATTCTATTACCTTCCCAAGCCGATCAAATTAAAAGAACTGCACGCCCTGGTTCTGAGAGCCACTGAAAAGACCCTGCTGCGACGGGAGGTCAGTCGCCTCAAACAGCGTATTGAGGCACAAAAGGGGACAACCCAGTTCATTGGTCAGAATCCGGCAATTTTGGAACTCAAGGATTCCATTGCCCACTTTGCCCAGCTTGACTGCAACATTCTGATTACCGGCGAAACTGGAACTGGAAAGGAATTGGTAGCAAGAACTATCTATGAACTGAGTCCCAGGGCCGACAAGCGTTTTCTTCCCATCAACTGCGGAGCAATGACAGAAGAGCTGATGGTCAACGAACTCTTTGGCCACGAAAAAGATGCTTACACCGATGCCGGAGGGCTGCGTAACGGGCTCCTTGAGTCTGCCAATGGTGGAGTTGTTCTCTTTGATGAGATCGGAGAAATGCCGCTCAGTATGCAGGTGAAACTCTTACGGGTATTGCAGGAGAAAACAATTATTCGGGTGGGTGGAACCACAGAAATCCCCATCGATGTTCGTTTGCTGGCTGCCACCAACCGGGATCTCAAGGAAGAGGTGGGAAAGGGCACATTCCGCCAGGATCTCTACTACCGGCTTAATGTTATCAATCTTCATATTCCGCCACTTCGAGACAGAAAAGATGATATTCCTCTTCTGGTAAACTATTTTCTGGCCAAGTATTCTCTACCAAACCGAAACACCAAAAATTTTTCCCCGGAAGCCCTCCATCGACTCCAGAATTACGATTACCCCGGCAATGCAAGAGAACTTGAAAATATCATTGAACGCTCACTTGCACTTTGTGATGATCCTGAGATACAACCACACCATCTCCCGGCAGACCTCAGCAAGAGCCAACCCTTCCACCTGCCAAACATTCAGACAGGCCAATCACCAACCCGAAGCCTTGAAGAAAACGAACGCGAATATATTCTCTCCATCCTGAAAAGCGTTGGCGGCAACAAGACAAAGACCGCTAAAATCATTGGTATTGACAGGGTTTCCCTTTGGCGAAAATTGAAAAAATATGAAAAGAATGGAATTAATGTGGAGTGACTTCACTCCTGAGTATAGCAAACATAGTTGTATGTTAGTCGAATGAAATGGTCTGTTAATAACTAACTTATTTCTTTCCCACTCTTGAATATCCCCATGAACTTATTGTTAAAACAATATACAGCCCGGCAATAAATGTCATCTATATTGGCTGACCACTTAACTCATAACAAAGGATTAAGGCCGTCCACTACAGCGAGGGAAAGTACTCGAAAAGATGGTTTTCATGGAAGACTCTTATCTTGTCAACCTCGACGGTACAGGTTACTTTTCATCCAATAAATTATATTCTCCCGCCTGTCTTGAAAAGAAAAGCCGTAGCGATAAAATAACTTATCACCTTCAGGCGGTAGGCGCGGCTCTTGTTTGTCCAGGTTTCAAAGAAGTGATTCCATTGTGCCCTGAGATTATCAGAAAACAAGATGGTATCACCAAGAATGACTGTGAACATAATGCCACCAAAAGGATGTTAGGTAAGTTACGTGAAGATCATCCTCACATGAATTTTATCATCAACGAAGATGGTCTTGCTTCCAATGCGCCACATCTTTCGGATATTGAAAAGCACGGCTTTCACTATATTTCTGGCGTTAAAGAAGGAGATCACAAATATCTCTTCGCGTTTGTTGATCAGGCCGTAGAAGACAGTGAATCCATCGAGCTGACTATCGCTTCATGCGCGGTGCCCGTGCCCGTGCCCGATGGAAAATCGAGAATGAGACCTTTAACACCCTAAAAAATCAGGGGTATCACTTCGGCCATAACTTTGGCCTCGAAAAAAAGCACCTCAGTGAAGTGTTTGTCTTGCTCATGATGCTGTCCTTTTTGGTAGATCAGATTCAACAGTTGTGCTGTCCGTTGTTCAAGGCAGCTTGGAAAAAATGGAAAACAAAGCGATCTTTTGGGGAAAAGGTACGCTTTCATTTCCATGGTTTTTTATTTAACACTATGGAGGAATTATATTATTCCATCTTGTACCATAAGGCGAAGCCCTTTTCTCTATAACGAGAAAAGGCGCGAAAGGGCAATGTCAAAGATCAGGACTCCTGTCTGAAAAATCCAGGCAGGGGCGGATGGACAAGTATGTCCAAAAATCGGGTTGTTTTACTAATGGCAGGAATTTTTCGGCGAACTATCACGAAGGGATCTACTTAAAATCAATGTTCGGCATTTCACGCTGGGTTGCCAGTTCCAAGGCCAGATAATCCTGTTTTACAAAATCAAACTTTTTTGCGATCACTGAGGACGGAAAGGATTCAACAAGGATGTTCAACCTTCTGATATTGGAATTATAGCGATTCCTGGCCCGTTGGACTTCCTGCTCTATTTCATCAAGACTCTGCTGCAGATCAAGAAAGTTCTCACTTGCTTTCAGGTCGGGATAGGCTTCTGCCACAGCCAGTAAGCCGCCGAGAGATTTTGAAATATTACTTTCCTGCTCTATGCGTGACGATTCTGAGCCACCACCCATTTGTTTGATTTTTTCCTCAAAAATTGCATTCTCATGGGTGCTATAGCCCTCAATTACACGTACCAGATTGGGAATCAGATTTGCCCGGCGTTTCAAGGCCACATCAATTCCACTCCACGCCTCTTCAATTCTGTTCCTGTATTTAACAAATTTATTATAGGTACCTACAATCCAGGCACCAAGGACAAAGCATACAAAAAAGATGGGAATAAAAAACTGTGGCTCCATTACGTTTCTCTGGATGTTGTATTCTTAGCGGAGCCCAAGTAACTCCCGCAAATTGGATTCACTT
>JAOZQU010000291.1 GCA_029932055.1 Desulfocapsa sp. | reverse complement strand
AAAAGTGTTACCTCTTTTTCGTGATTTTCAACGGATTTTTATTGATCACATACACTTAAGGAAAAAAACAACATCCTAAAACAAACCCGTGACCTCCTCCTCCCTCGACTAATGAGCGGCAAACTTAACGTCGAGCACCTTCTGTCCTCTGACTTCTGACTTCTGGTTTCTGATAATGGCCTTCCTAAACGAATCCCACATAGAAGAAGCAGATATAGCCTTCTTCACCTCCTCCCTGAACTACCAGCACATCGACGGCTGGAAGAAAAAACTGCTGGGTCGGGAAACATTAAAAGACGTGGTTCTCAAAGATCGTCTGTCAGCTGCCTTAAAACGCCTCAATCCTGATCTCCCTTCCAAATGCCATGAACACGGAGTAGTGGAACTGACCCGTAGCAGAATCAGTCTGCCGCAGGTATCAGCCAATAAGGAAATTTATAAACTCATCCGGGATGGTGTACCGGTAAAATACGCCAATGAAGAGTTGCGGGAAGTTCAGGATTATGTGCGTGTTATCGATTTTGCCAATCCTGAAAACAACGATTTTCTAATTGTCTCCCAGCTCTCCATTGAATACCAGTCCATAAGCGGTATCACCCGCAGGCCTGATTTGCTGCTCTATGTAAATGGTTTACCTCTGGCAATGATCGAGCTGAAAAATGCCACAGTCAAGATAAAAAGCGGCTATGACGACAACCTGCGAAAGTACAAAAGGGATATCCCTCAGTTGTTCTGGTATAACCTCTTTGTTGCTATATCCAATGGGATTCAAACACGGGTGGGAAGTTTCAACGCCCCCTGGGAACATTTCTTTTCCTGGGCAAAACTTACAGATACCAGTGTGAATCCGAATCAGGACGGGCTTCCTGCCATTGAAGCGGCCAGTCGTAATGAGAAGAAGCGTTTAAGCCTGCAGATCTTTTGTCAGGGGCTTTGCAGTAAAAAAAATCTGCTGGATTATTTTGAAAATTTTGTCCTCTACCACCTGAACAAGGTCAAAATCATAGCCAAAAATCATCAGTTCCTCGGTGCCAATAACGCAGTGATCGCCCTTTCGCAACGTGAAGGAAATCAGGGGAAACTTGGGATCTTCTGGCATACGCAAGGATCCGGCAAATCCTATTCCATGATATTTTTTACCCGTAAGGTTCGGCGAAAGGTGGCCGGTGACTGGTCTTTTCTTATTATCACTGACCGCAATGACCTTGATGATCAGATTTTCCGTAATTTCCTGGAGACCGACACACTCAGCCTGCAGGCGGATGAAAAACCGGAAAAAAACAGCTACAGGGCCAAAGGCTATCGAAGTCGTGAGCAACTGAAAAATGCGCTGAACTCTAACAGATCCTATTACTTTTCCACCATTTTCAACTTTGGTATCAAAAAGGGGCTGACATTTCCCTGCCTTAGTGAAAGAGATAACTGGGTGGTGATTGTGGATGAGGCACACCGCAGTCAATACAAGGCGCTGGGTGAAAATATGCGTATTGCTCTGCCCAATGCCCAATATATCGCCTTTACCGGCACGCCTCTTCTACGCAGCGAACTCACCAAAGACTGGTTTGGTTCCTATGTTTCTGAATATAACTTTGCCCAGTCTATTGAGGATGGAGCCACTGTTCCCATCTTCTATAAAAAGAGTGTGCCAAGGGTGGAACAGGTCAATGAAGATCTTGTCGGCGATGCTGTCCATATTCTTGAAGAGGAAAATTTAAGTGAAGAGCAGCAGAAAAAACTGGATCGGGAATACTCAACCCTGATGCAGGTGGTGCGCCGTGATGATCGCCTCGAAGAGATCGCAAAACATATCGTGCAGCACTTTCCCTACCGTCTGGATGTGGATGACAATGAGGAAAACAGAAAACCCATGAAGGCCATGGTTATTTCCATTGATAAATTCACTGCTGTGAAGATGTACGAGAAGGTGCAGTATCATCTTAATGAAGAAATTAAAACATTACGCCGTAAAATAGTAACAGAGAAAGATCAGGAGAAAAAAGAACGCTTCCGTCGAGCCATAGAATTTATGCAGGAAACCAGAATGGCCGTGGTTATAAGCCTTGAAGGCAGTGAAAAAGAAGAGCGGAAAAAGTTTACAGGTGCTGGCTTGGACATTGCACCTCACCGCAAACTTTTGGAATATCCTGATGAAGATGGCCGCAATATCGAAGATTACTTCAAAGATCCCAACAACACTTATCGAATTGTTTTTGTAACAGCCATGTGGCTCACTGGTTTTGATGCTCCCACTGTTTCCACTTTGTATCTCGATAAACCCATGCAGAACCACACCCTGATGCAGACCATCGCAAGGGCTAATCGGGTATACGAAGGCAAGAAAAATGGTCTGGTAATAGACTATTTTGGAGTGTTCAGAAATCTGCGAAAGGCTTTGGCCGCCTACGCCGAAGGCTCCAAAGGAAAAAAAGATGAAGGGGAAGGGCTGGAAGAATTTCCGGTTAAGGAATTTGAGGAGTTACTAAAACTGCTTGAAGAAGCCATTGTACAGGCAAAGCAGTATTGTTTGGGGCTGGGAGCTGATATTGATGCAATTCTTGATCTTGGTGAAAAGGGTTTTAAAGAAGTGGAGTTGTTTAACGACTATGCCGACAAAATTCTGGAAAGAGATGAATATCGTAATCAGATCAACTTGTTTGTTAATACAATTTCCTCCCTCTATGATTCTGCAAAACCTGAGATATACAACAGACCTGAGATAAAAAAATCCCGTGATGTCTTTGAGTATTTGCGTAAAGTTGTGGATCGAAATGTTGATCAGGATGAACAGATTGAGCGGACAAGGGAAAAGCTGGACGAATTACTGGATAGTTCTATTCTTGGAAAAGGGGATCTGCAAACCAGAGAGAATCGGCGTTACACAATTAACGGATCAAGCCAGATCAATCTAGGAAAACTTAACTTTGAACTGCTGCGCCAGGAGTTCAAAGAGAAAAAACACAAGAATATTGAATTTGCTGATCTAAGCCAGTTTATGCAGATAAAACTCAGGCAGATGATGAAGGAAAACAAGACCAGAGGCACTTTTTTAGAACGGCTTGAAAGAATTATCGACGACTACAATTCCGGCTCGATTTCCATTGAAAAAGCGTATGAACAATTGACTATAGAGGCTGAAAACCTCAGTGAAGAACACAACCGGGCTGCGCGTGAGGGCATGAGCGAAGAAGAACTGGAAATATTTGACCTACTCAAAAAGGAAAAGCTGACCAAGGCAGAAAAACAGAAGGTGAAACTCGCCGCCAAGCACCTCTTGCATAAATTAAAAGATGCCAGAGATAGTGTGCTAATCCAGGAGTGGCATAAAGAATTGCAGAGTCAGCAAAAAGTTCGACAGGAAATACGGGAAGTCCTTAATGCTGATCTCCCGAATTCATACGACCATGAACTATTTGGTCACAAAGCAGAAGCGGTTTTCCAGCATTTTTATAATATTGCGGAACAGGGAGCGGAACATCTTGCTTTTCAATAATTACAATTTTCAGGAAGCGCGAATTCACTCAGACTGAATTCAGTTGTCCCGCCTGCAACAGCTATTGGGAAGACTGTGGCCACTGCTCACAAGAAAAACAGGAAAACATTACATTCATATGACATTCCCAGAGAAAATAATAACCCGCCCAGGTGTACAATTGTTGTCGGAAATTCAATAACAATCGGGGAACCTGTATGATTAACATCCGCACCCTATCAGATATTGAAGCACTTTCTGAATCTGTTGATTTGGAATGTAAGCTGGCAGCGGGAAAGAACGGGAAGGGGCAGTTACCCACCGATTTCTGGCCCACCTACAGCGCCTTTGCCAATACCC
>JAOZQU010000083.1:11685-14229 GCA_029932055.1 Desulfocapsa sp. | reverse complement strand
TAATATGCCTTAACAACAACACGCTTCTAAGTAACAAAAGGTGAATATTATATAAAATCAAGACGTTGACCTTTTTGTTACTTTTAAAATAAATGCCGGAATTTTCACCCCGGTTGCCTTGCTGAATAGTTACAAAATTTCAGAGAACAGGGAAGCGATGAAAGCTTTTGCAAAGACGTCAGATAAAAGCACATCTTCTGCTGTATCGGCACGGCAGCAGCCAGACAGCAGAACAACAAACCAACAAACGGGAACAAACGGGGACATCTATGATAAGTAAAGTCAAGAGGAAAACGGAGATTTCCTGTGTGCCTGATCACCCCAGTGCTTTTTAGTGGCACGGAGTTCGATCAGGTTGTAATCCGGTGGCGGAGAACCCGTGGATATTCGTAGCCGTCGGATTACAACCTGATCGGACGGACCTATTTTTCACATTATTTTCTCTGATGTGTGCAGCCTTGTTTTTTTTATTCTTTCCCTTGGGTCAACAAAAGGCTTGTGACCAGACATCTATTTGCAGTATCAGGCTATGCGCCGTCACAGAAGATTGAGTTTGGATCAAAACCTGCCGGTCTTTAAACAGACCAAATGGTGCATCCCCCGAGAGTTCGCACAGTCCCCGATTCGAAAGAACCGGCAGGAAAACCAAGCCGCAAAAATCAGTACTCGTTTAAGCTGCTTCCTCTAAGATCTCCTCCTGTGGAATAAATTCTCTTTGATTTTTATCAACAGCCATCATGTACGCCACCAGTTTGCATGCCACGGCAAGTGTTGCTCTGTTGCGGTTTCCTTTTATAACTTCCTGTTCGTGCACCTCGGCAAGTTGTGGATTCCAGCGCGGTGCCAGTTTAGCCGCCTCTATCAGAACAGTCTGCAAATGTTTGTTCCGTTTCTTGGAAATTGGTCCCGAAATTTTTTCCCTGCCGACTCTTTTTGAGCGCTGCATAATCCGCAGTAACTCACCGCCTTGCTGATACGACTGAATCGTTCGACCTCGCCGATCTCCAGTACCCAGGTCAGGGCGGTAATCTCCCCAACACCTTTGATAGTCATCAACAGCTCAACTCGCCCACTGATTTACGGCTCTGAACGAAGAGCACGGATCAGAGATTTCTGCATTTTATCGAAGCTCTCCATGCTGATTCGGCTCATCTGCAGGAGGTTCAGAACAGATTCAGGCACATAGTCCAGATTTTCGAGTAGCTCCTGGAAATATTTTTCCCCGTGAAGACGTTTTTTATTATATTCTGCGCCCACTTCCATCAAAAGACCAGCGGTCTTTATTTTCATTTTTACGGCTTCCCTAACCAGAAGGTTTCGATACCTCAGAATACGGCGCAGATTGCGCTGTTCTTCCGGGGCCATATAACATTCAGGCAAGAGATTGCATCGAAGCAAATCCGCTATCTTTTCGGCATCAGCCGCATCATTTTTCTTTTTGGCAGCAGTAATCGCCTTGAGCATTGCCGGGTGGGCAACCTTGAGTTCCTGGGCATGCGGAAGCAGGTAATCATAAATCCATCCGGTGAATAATGTGGCCTCCATGGCACCGATCCACAGAGTTTTTCGTTCTTTAACCCAATCAGTCAGGCTTTTCCGCGTGGCATAGATCATCCCTTGGTCTACAATGGTACCATCCATTTGCTTTTCACAGAAACTGATTACCTTTTTATGGATATCAAATCCGATATAGTGCATAATAATCATGAGAGACCTCCTTGTGTTTATGATTCTGTGAGTTTAACTTCATGGCCAGCTCCTATGCTATTCTACCACAGGAGGTCTCTTTTTGTCTTCCCCTTCACTTATACATTCAAACAGACCACGATAAACCAGTCATATGACTCTTGATAAACAAACGTGGTCCCCGATTCTCCTGCTAAACTTGATCTGACCCTATCAGGAACCATGTGAACTTTCTGTATGTCTGGAAAAGTTAGCCTTACCCCTGCTAATAGTATTTGACTACTCGAGCATATTTCTGTTAGGTAATAAGGTGCTATGGTTTGGGTGTTTTCGATAAATCTTCAGTTCTCAGTATGTTCACAATGTTGAGGTTGCCAGAAGCAACATTGACCACGTTTGATTTTGTTTTCTCAAAATTGTATAGTTTTATATTGGTGAGTCTGCAACGACTAAGAAAAAACCATATTAATGAGGGGGGAAATGCGGTTATTATTAAAGACAGTCCTTATCTCTGCACTTGTTCTAGGATGTACTGCAGGGGCTGATACCAGCGCTGCCCAAAAGAGCTTTACCACCCCCATCAACATCTCCAATAATGACGGGAATGGTGACACTTCCCCCCAGGTCTACGGAGACTACGTGGTGTGGTATGGTTACGACGGCAACGATTCTGAGATCTACCTCTACCGTATAAGCACCGGCACCCTCATCGGTAACATCTCCAATAATGACGGGAATAAAGATATTTCCCCCCAGGTCTACGGAGACTACGTGGTGTGGGGTGGTTACGACGGCAACGATTATGAGATCTACCTCTACCGTATAAGCACCGGCACCCTCATCGGTAACATCTCCAAT
>JAOZQU010000083.1:5010-11585 GCA_029932055.1 Desulfocapsa sp. | reverse complement strand
ACTTTTTCGGCCTCCAACTCGTCCACGTTCTTTTGCCGCTGCTAACCCGGTTTTGGTTCGCTCCACCAATAATTCGCGTTCCATTTGAGCAAGAGAAGCCATAACATGAAAGAAAAAGCGTCCGGCAGGTATTGAAGTGTTTATTCCGTCGGTGATACTGTAAAAGTTTATTCCTTCAGCCTGGAGTGTCTCAACTAATTCAATAAGCCCTTTAACATTGCGGCCTAATCGGTCAAGTTTCCAGAGGACTAACGTGTCACCTGTTCTCAAGTGTGACAAAGCGTTTTCCAGACCAGGCTTTTTCTTTTGTGCTCCAGATAACTTATCAGAAAAAATTTTAGTACACCTGAAGTCTCTAGCGCGTCAACCTGCCCCATGGTTTTACTCTCATTATGCTTTCTGGTGCATAAGCACCAGAAAGTGGTGGTTCATATCCACCATAAACCAATTCTAATATATAAAAACAAATTTGTGTTTCGATTTAAGCATCGATTCTGGTCAATGGCAATTTTGACAGCGTGTTAAAAAATGCTTCCCTGTAATGTTAGAGTGTAGATATACATGGAAGTGTACAAGCGCGCATGAGCACATCCGAATCCGATGAAATCCAAATGGCCTGTGTTAACAGGATAGGCATGGAATAATTTCCCTTCACACCTTGCCCATTTATGAGCCCGTTGATTTAATGCCTTTTCGCCCTATCTCTTTGTTAAACGGAAAATTTTATCTCGGAATATCAACTATATGCCTGCGGTAAAATTTTTTGTTTGCCTCGATATCGAACGAAAATGCTATTAAATCAACAGACTCATTTATACGGCGAGGGAGTCCCCCAAAAAAAAGCCGCATCATACAGGAACGATATTTGCTGTATTTGTCGCAAGGAGATACTGATCTTTTGTGGGAAAACCTTAATGCGGGTATTGAAGAATTTCTGATGATTGACAAAGTTCTTGAAATTTTAGCAAATAGTATTCATGCCTATCTTGAGCATCTGCCGGAACTTGGCGTGACGACTGAAAAGGCAATTGCAGCCACGCACATCGTCAGGGACAATGGGACTATTGCAATCAATCCGGATTCGCTCGGACTGTCACTGATCAACATTGAAGAAGAGAGGATTGTAAAGTCGCAGAAACACGTAATGGTTGCTGCCGATGGGACCATTTCCCATGTCAATCCAGAAATAAAGCTTAACCTCTTCACGCTCATTGCCGCAAATTTCAGCAATTACAGCGAAGGGCTGAAATATCTGTCCGGGGTCATCCAGTTTTTTCAGGGGACGAATGTTTTTACCAGGGAGAATACACCCGACCTCGATCCCCGTATTCAAAAACTGATCGTTGAGCTTCATTCATTGACTTTTGAGCAGCAGAACAATTTGTGGGGTTCTCTGGGAGCAAAATATCTTCCTTCTGTCATTTACAAAGTGAGATTGATCGCAATTCAGGAAGCTCAAAAAACGGATGAACAGCAACCAATTTTGATTATTGAAACAGCAGAAAGAGGAATCTGACAAATTATGAGAATTGAGTTTGGCAAACTGTTTGAAGTTGTCTTTTACCATACTTACTATTCCTCAGGAACCGGTGACGATTTCGAGATTGAGCCTGCATTTTTTTGTCAGAGTTTACTTCGAAGTTATGGACTTCTATTAAAAAAAACACCACGTGGTTTTGTTATTCTTTATGAAATTACCCGCGATGAACTTGGTGATCCCCACCCGCTCATCCCGATAGACGAAGAACTCAAGCTCTCTTTCATACTGAAACCTAAAAACTCCTATTTTCTCAATTACTCGGATCTGCCGCTGGACAGTGACCCTGACTACCTCTATCGTCTTCACAATCTGAATGATAACGAGCAGGGGGGGGATCTTCTGCTCTCTTCCGCCACCGATAAAAATCATCTGTCACTGGTAGACAGAACAACACTGAAATCCCAGTTTTTTCACTACAGTTTTGATTCTATCAATCCGTCAGCGAAGATTGAAGTTCTCGATGAACTGGAAACTGTAATTATAAAGCACACTGTGACTATTGACGAAGGGCGGTTCAACTATCCCCTCGACCTGCTTGGACGTACACCCGGTCTTTACACTCTTTGGATTGATGGCGTCAAAAGGATCGAATTTTATGCCAGTGACGAGTTAGTGGGGACAGGGGCTTTTGGTGTGATTGACATATTCAGTAATGATCATGTGCCCGAAGAATATCGGTTTTTACCACCAGGGCAGGATTCTCATCCGGTGTATATGATGAATATTGAAAGACGTCAGACTTTCTGGAAGTACCACGTGGCCTTTAAAAATTATGAGATTGACAGCAAATTCAAGTCAATAAAACTTTCCGTCAATCATCCTGATTCGCTGATAAATTTTATCCGCCAAGGCGTTTTTGATGAGTCCGATGATATTCCGACAGAGATCTTCATTTCAGATACAGAGCTGTCATTGACAGAAGTGCCCGTCAAAGGCATTGATTTAAAATTAAAGAAAAGTGGAGGGGGAGGTGGAGGTGGAAGCAACATTGACTTGAAAAAGAATTTGCCGAACCCATCGATCAGAATGGTCAAGCCTGATGAGTCCGGCAGTAACGTTTATTCGGAAATGTTTATTTATCTTTAAGAAGAAATATAAAAGGAGGCCGATAGGTGGCTACTTACAAAACACCCGATGTATATGTGCAAGAGATTTCACTTTTATCGCCGTCCGTTGCTGAAGTGGAAACGGCAATACCGGCCTTTATTGGCTATACGAAAAAAGCGGATGAATTTGGTCCCGGTGATCTGAAAAATGTTCCTGTCAGGGTCACTTCGCTCCTCGAATATGAGGAACTTTTCGGCGGAGCCCCTCCCATTAATGTTGATGAAATAGTCCTTGATGAAAACAACGTTGTAAGTTCGCAAACCATTAATGCCAAATTCTATCTCTATGACAGTTTGCGGCTCTTTTTTAAGAATGGCGGCGGAAAATGTTATATCGTTTCTATTGGTTCATACAAAGATACGTTTACAAAAGCCCATTTTGAAACGGGTCTTTCAAAATTAAAAAAGAAAGATGAACCAACGATGATTCTCTTTCCCGATGCTGTTCTTTTTGAAAGCAATGCTCTTTATGACCTGCAGCAGCAGGCACTTAGCCAGTGCAGTGAATTGCAGGATCGCTTCGGTATTTTTGATCTCCTCGAATCCAAGGCTTCAGATGCGACCTTTGACTGGCAGGATGGCATTGATGAATTCAGAAACAACGTGGGCATCAACAATTTGAAATACGGGGCGGCTTACACTCCCTGGCTGAAGTCAAACCTGGGGCTCGATATTCATTACCGCGACGTGAAAGGGAAAATCACCCGGGGCGGTAACGTTATTGCTCTCGACATCCTGACCAATGATTTAACGGTTCAGGATACCATTTCAGACCTGGATGATTCCCTGGCCGATGTCGGAAAGCTAGAAGGTGACGTTAATACCCTGAAAGGATCGGAAAGCTCTTTGAGGGCAAAATACGTGACTCTCGTCGATGATTTCAAAGGCGGTCCAACAACGATTAAATTCAAGGCCCTCTTCAACTTTATCTATGACATCGTCATGGCCATTGACGGCTGGGGCGGGACGACCTCTCCTGTGACGGGAGGTTCCCTGAAAACAGATATTGCAAACATGATTGCCAATTCCCTGAAAGCTTCAATGGAGACACTGATCGGCTATGACAGAAGTGCTGATTCCACCTTTGCCGCTGCATACAACCTCTATGCAGCCCATACGACTGAAGCAACTGAATGGGCCGATATCTTCGGTGCCAGTGCTCCTCCTGCCGATGCATCAACTTTTCCTGCCACTGGCGTCGATGCGGAAAAAATGAGAGCGGCAGAGCCGAAAGTCACACTCGTCTTCAATCAGGTCAATGCGGCAGTCGCCCAGCTCGTCAGTTCGTCTGTCAATTATGAAAGTACCTTTGAAAACAATCTCTACAATACCCATACAGTTTACAAAAATATGATTGATAAACTGGAAACCTCGATGACCACGTTACCACCTGGGGGCGCGATAGCGGGCATCTATGCAATGGTTGACAGCAGTCGGGGCGTCTGGAAGGCGCCTGCCAACGTCAGTCTGAGCAGTGTAAGCGGCATTACGGAAATCATCGATAACAAGGAGCAGGAAGATCTGAATGTTGATGTGGTCGCCGGCAAATCAATCAATGCCATCCGTCCCTTTACCGGAAAGGGGATTTTAGTTTGGGGAGCTCGAACCCTGGCGGGCAATGACAATGAATGGCGTTATGTTTCCGTTCGCAGATTTTTCAATATGGTGGAAGAATCCATTAAGAAATCGACGTACTGGGCTGTTTTTGAACCCAATGATGCGAACACCTGGATCAAGGTGAAATCGATGATTGAAAATTACCTGACCCAGAAATGGCGGGATGGAGCACTGGCCGGTTCGAAGCCGGATGAGGCCTTTTTTGTCAATGTCGGTCTCGGTGTTACTATGACGGCGCAGGATATTCTTGAAGGCCGGATGAATGTTGAGATTGGGATGGCTGTTGTCAGGCCTGCCGAGTTTATCATTCTCAAGTTTTCTCACAAGATGCAGGAATCTTGATCGACTCTTAAAGCCTTCGCGGGAGCATTCCTTACAGCTTGCGGCGTGGTTTTTAATTTAAATTAATCGTTTGAACAATAAGGAGGAATATCATGGCTGAATACCCATTACCGGCATTTCACTACCAGGTGGACTGGGGGGGATCCAAAGGAACGCAAGTCGGCTTTTCCGAAGTATCCGGTTTGACAATTGAACATCAGATTATCGAATACAGGGACGGTGTGAGCAAGGAGTATTCATCGGTCAAAATGCCTGGTATCCCAAAATATAGCAACATTACAATGAAACGAGGCATTGTGGCGAAAGACAACGATTTTTTTGTCTGGCTCAACACAACAAAAATGAACAAGCCAGAAAGAAGAGATTTGACAATCAGTCTTTTAAACGAAAATCATGAGCCCGTGATGACCTGGAAAGCCGTTAATGCCTTTGTCGTCAAAGTGGAAGGCCCCGGGCTTAAATCAACAGGCAACGAGGTGGCGATTGAATCGATCGAAGTCGCCCACGAAGGTTTGTCAATTGAAAACGGGTAGCTGATATGGCCGGCTACTATCCGCCAGCAGGTTTCCACTTCCGGGTGGAGTTTCTCGATCTGGATGTGAACGAGAACGATATGAGGTTTCAGGAGGTGTCGGGACTATCGGCAGAACTTGGAGTTGAAGACTTTCAGGAAGGGGGGGAGAATCGCTTTATTCATCGCCTTCCTGCAAGGACAAAATATTCAAATCTGATCTTAAAAAGAGGTCTGTTAACGGATTCAAAATTAATCGATTGGTGCGTAAATGCGATTGAGAATTTTGAGTTTAAACCGTGCACGGTTAACGTGACCCTCCTGAACGAGAATCATGAGCCCCTTTCAGAAACATTGAGTTTTACCAAGGCCTGGCCGGTAAAGTGGGCCGTGTCCGATTTTAAGGCTCAGGAAAATGCCATCGTCATTGAAACGCTGGAGCTTGCTTACAACTATTTTTCCCGGATTAAGCTCTAGAGGAGAGTAATTCATCATGCCAATAGAAATCAGGGAACTGGTCATTAAAGCATCCATAACAAAGTCAGTTTCCGAAGAGGACTCCCGTCCTTCTCCGGAAACTGACACTGCAGACAGGGAAGAGATCATTGCAGATTGCGTTGAACAGGTTATGGAGATTCTTAAAAATCAGGCCGAACGGTAAGCCGGTACTCATTTCAGTACCCCTCGAGGGGTATAAGTATCTAATGGTAAAGGAATTAATATGGACGGTGAACTGAAAAAGTTAAAAATTGAGGCCTATTCAGATATTGATTATAACGACAAGGTGGACGAATTTTTAGTCATGTTTAATCCCTCGACCTATAGCCGGAAATATGAAGTCACGTATAACGCTGAACAGGGACAGGGGACGACAGGCAGCACACAGAAGTTTGGAAATATCAAACCTCAAGAATACACTTTTGAGTTTCTCTTTGACGGAACGGGCGCTTCTTCTGAAAAAAAGGATGTCTCCGATGAGATTGATCGCTTTTTTGAGGTCGCCGGAAAGATTAACAGTGACATCCACCGACCGCTCTATCTGAAGATCAGCTGGGGACACCTGATTTCAAAATCGGTTCTCAAATCTGCGGAGGTCACCTATAACCTCTTTAAACCGGACGGTTACCCCCTGCGTGCCAAGATGAGGGCAATCTTTGCCGAAAATATAGCTGATACGCTACGAACAGCTGAAGAAGGGATGAACTCCCCTGACCTGACACATTACCGTAACGTGAAAGAAGGGGATACCCTGCCGCTTATGACCTATCGCATCTACGGTGATTCTTCTTACTATCTGGAGGTGGCCCGGATCAATGGTCTATCTAATTTCAGGCGGCTGGAAGTGGGTGAGAGGCTACAGTTTCCACCTCTTAAACAGCAGGAAGCCTGAGAGACGGCAACGTTATGAGTGATGAAAGAATTGTCCCCACATCTGCTTCATCGGATCTGCCAACTTTCT
>JAOZQU010000083.1:2254-5000 GCA_029932055.1 Desulfocapsa sp. | reverse complement strand
GGAACTGAACTCAGCAGAGAGTACCATCTGGTCTCACTCGTGCTGACCAAGTCTATTAACAAAATTCCTGTTGCGAGGATAAAATTACTGGATGGGGATGTGGCAGGGGAAGATTTTGAAATCAGCAATTCCGAGGATCTTGTGCCGGGAAAGGAAATAGAAATACTGGCAGGTTATCATTCCGATGAAACCACTATCTTCAAGGGGATCGTTACCAGTCATGGCATCAAATCACGTCACAGAAAGCCTTCTCTTCTCGATGTTGAATGCAGGGATAGTACGGTGAAAATGACGATCGGACGGCAAAACGCCTATTACGAAGAGATGTCAGACAGTGAAATTATAGAGGAAATTGTTTCAGCTTACAGTCTTGATACGGATATTGAAAGTACGGATGCGACGCATAAGGAAATGGTGAAATACTACTCAACTGATTGGGATTTTATTGTCTCCAGAGCTGAGGTCAACGGAAAACTGGTCATCGTTGATGATGGCAAGGTTTCCATGAAGAGTCCCGATACGTCGCAGGAGCCTGCACTGTCACTCGTTTATGGCTCAACGATGATGGAATTTGAAGCGGAAATGGACGCCCGAAATCAGTATGCGGGTGTCAAGAGCAGTGCCTGGAATTATGCAGATCAGGAAATAATTGAAGAGGAAGCGGATGATCCTGGATTGAGTGAGCAGGGGAATTTCAGCGCATCCGATCTTGCCGAAGTCATCGGTATAGATCCTTATCCTCTCAAGCATACTGGCCGGGTCGACGACCAGGAATTAAAAGCCTGGGCCGATGCCAGG
Organism: Desulfocapsa sp.; assembly: GCA_029932055.1. Classification (GTDB taxonomy): domain Bacteria; phylum Desulfobacterota; class Desulfobulbia; order Desulfobulbales; family Desulfocapsaceae; genus Desulfocapsa. The sequence goes on along the minus strand of JAOZQU010000083.1, from coordinate 4,202 downwards.
CTACTAAAGAGTCGCATGGCCAAGATTATCGGCAGGGTCAAATGTCAGGGTTTCGGAGATATCAAGCCGGGACAGATGGTGGAACTGAGTGGCGTGGGTGACCGTTTTAACGGTGCTGCCTATGTGACTGAAGTGAGACATCAGATCACCCTTCGAAACTGGGAGACCGATATTCAGTTTGGTTTGTCGCCGGAACTTTTTTCAAAAAAAGAGGCGATTCTGGACTCACCTGCCGCTGGGCTGTTACCGGCCGTACAAGGCCTTCAAGTCGGTATTGTGACGCAATTGCAGGATGACCCTGACGGTGAAGACAGGGTGCTCGTGAAGATGCCTGTCATTGATCCCGAGAGCGAGGGCATCTGGACCCGTGTTGCAAGTCTCGACGCCGGTGAAAACCGGGGGGCTTTTTTTCGACCCGAAATCGGTGATGAGGTGGTTGTCGGTTTTTTAAATGACGATCCAAGAGACCCTGTCATCCTTGGGATGCTGAACAGCAGTGCCAAGCCTGCGCCGATCACGGCCAGTGATGACAATCATGAAAAAGGCTTTGTGACGCGCAGTGAGATGAAGATCCTTTTCAACGATGATGAAAAGAGTATCACCGTAGAGACGCCCAATGGCAACACAGTCACCTTGAGCGATGATACTGGTTCAATCGTACTTGTGGATGAAAACAGCAACAAGGTGGAGCTGAATTCCGATGGCATTACGTTGGAAAGTCCAGGTGACATCAACATAAAGGCAAATGGTGACACTACTATTGAAGGGACCAATATCAATATTAAGGCAAGCGCACAACTAAAAGCCGAAGGTTCTGCCGGCGCCGAGCTCTCCAGCGGAGCAATGGCCGTTGTCAAGGGCTCGATAGTGCAGATTAATTAATGCACCTTGCGTAAAAATTATGGTTTATGCTGAATTGGTACCATAACCTGTAAATTGTAAATGTTTGGGTAGTGCCTCAGGTTCGGGCGAAGATGAGGTGCTACCCGAATATTTACCACCTTGCAGGTGGAGAAAGGAGCAAAACAAATGGGACAGCCGGCAGCGAGAATGGGAGATCTGACCAGTCATGGTACCCCCCTTGGGCCCGGACCTGGCAGCGCCAACGTATTAATTGGAGGAATGCCGGCCTGGCGGGCGACGGCCGACTTTCATGCCTGTCCTTTGGTCACTGGAGTCGTGTCTCATGTAGGCGGAGTGGTTGCAATAGGAAGTGTCACTGTTTTAATCAATGGCCTTCCCGCTGCACGTCAGGGTGATATGATTGTCGAAAGCGCTCCGCCCAATTCTATCGCCATGGGTTGTCAAACCGTAATGATTGGGTGAAAAAATGGCAGGTAAAATTCCTTTTTTAGGTACAGGGTGGGCCTTCCCTCCTACTTTCGACAAGGCAAAAAAATCGGTTCTGATGACCTCTGATGAGGACGATATCAACTGCAGCCTCGAGATTCTTTTATCCACCAGCCTGGGCGAGCGAATTATGCAACCGACATATGGCTGTGATTTGAAACCGCTCCTTTTTGATCCTATCGATACCTCGCTGAAGGCCTATATGAAGGATCTGATTAAAACCGCTATCTTGTATCACGAACCGAGAATAAAACTGAACAACATCAAACTGGAAGACAGGCCGAATGACGGAGTGATCGAGATCAGCCTTGAATATACAATCCGATCGACCAATTCCCGTTATAACTTTGTTTACCCTTTTTACCTTAACGAAGGGACGAATATCAGCCGATGAAAGAAACCTGCGACATCCGGAATCCTCTTGTCCGTGACGGCTCCAGCCAGAAGGGTCGAATGCTTAAAACACTTGACCCTGCTTATGCCAGAGTTGATGAGCGGAGCATGGCCGATCTGCTATGCTTTTTGAAAGATTATAGCTCAACGCTGCAGTACTACAATTCAGCAAATGAGCCGGACGGTGACTGGAAGGTTTTCTTAG
>JAOZQU010000083.1:0-2244 GCA_029932055.1 Desulfocapsa sp. | reverse complement strand
TAGAAAATGATATCTCGATGGTGGTGGCACTCATCGCCAAAAAAGAGCTGACCTTGTTCAGAGATGCCTTAACACTTCTCGATAAAATCCTTAGCAATGCGGCCTCATCGGAAGAAGACCTGAAAAGCGCCTTGAAAACTCTTTTTGATCTTGTCTTCACCCTTGGTGCTCAGCTTGATGACTGGTACAGAAAGGGGGTTGAGGGTTTACATCTGAAAGAGGAAATTCATCGAATCATTTCGGCCCGGCTGACAGAGTTTCTTTCTCAGCTCATCGCCTGCTTCAAGTGTGCTGAAAGGAACAATCTCATTGCCGACGATCCTCTGCCGGACCTTGAAATTCCAGCAGACCAGCTGAAAGATTCGAAAGACCTTCTACAGTATAGCTTTCATTTTGTCTGGATGACGTCCAATGCAGACAGCTCGCTTTCGTGGAAGGATTATGTCGGCAACATAACCGAAGACTGTACAATTTTTGGTGAAGAATCTGACAGTGATAGTGCCAGAATTCGACTTGCTGCTGAGCCACTGACAGCCCTCTTTGAGGAATTTTATAAAGCTCAGGCTGAGTTGATTCATCAGGCTCCCGGTTTACTGGAAGAAACAATTTTAAACTGGCCGAATCATGAGCCTCATATGGCGCTGTTTCTTGCCTTCCTGAAACTTTTTCAAACCGCTCAGGCTCACATTAATACAATCACCGGTCGGCACCTCGATTTTTATTACAAATCAGTGCTCAAGTTCAGTGAAAAGAAGGCGGTGCCCGATAAGGTGCATATCCTCCTGGAACTTGCGAAACAGGTAGATAGTCACCTCCTTGAAAAAGGAACCCTTTTAAAGGCAGGAAAGGATGCGACCGGGGAAAATGTTTTCTATCAGACCGACAGGGATATTGTCGTCAATCGCGCCAGGGTGGATCAGCTAAAAACGGTCTTTATCGATAGAGAAGATTCCTCGCGGATTTATGCTGCGTCCACAGCAAATTCCAGTGATGGCCAGGGAGCGGATTTCGAGGTAGACGAACCGAAGTGGAAGACCTTTGGTAAGCATCAGGTAGATAAGGAAAGCGGCAAGTATCTCGACAAGGAAAAGCGAACAATGGCTTTTTCTGACATCGGTTTTGCCCTTTCTTCTCCAATTTTATTCTTAAGTGAAGGTGTGCGAACAATCGACGTAACTTTTACCTTTGACAGTTTAGGTGACATTAGTAAAAATGATCTTTTTGATCTTTTTGGGGCTGTTATCAGCGGTGCTAAAGACTGGGTCGCTGTCGATATGACAGTAACAGGGGTTAATACTGCAACCAATACGATTGCGATCCAGTGCGTACTCAAGCTTGATAAGCCGCCAGTGACAGCCTTTGATCCAAGTGTTTTAGAAGGAACATTTTGCATTGATTTCCCAGTGCTGAAAATCACCTTGAAAAACCGGGCACAGCGAGAGCCTTCCTTTGGTTATGAGCTGTTGAAAGATCTTGATCTTGTTAAAACCGATCTCCTGGTGAGTGTGACAGGTGTTAAAAATGTGGTTATTCAAAACGATACAGGCCTGCTTGATCCGACCAAGCCTTTCTTTCCCTTTGGTCCCTTGCCCTCTATCGGTTCGGGTTTTTATCTGGGAAGTGTGGAAATCTTTCAGAAACGACTGACCTCACTTTCACTTAATCTTGCCTGGAAAGAAGTTCCCGATTCAGATCTGGGAACCCATTACAGTGCCTATGACTTGAAAGTGACAAATTCAAGCTTTAAGGGGCAGGTAAGTATTCTCTATGATCATGACTGGAAAAATCTGGGAACTAAGAAGGGCCTCTTTAAGGCGAATGCAGAGCATGGTCAGACCTTGACCTTCACCAGCGAATTTGACACACTTGCCGATTATGATGCAGAAGTGATCAAAGATGCGCTTCAAGACTACGGACATAACACAAGACGGGGATTTATCCGATTAGAACTAAAAAATCCTCCCATGGGCTTTGGTCACAGAGAATTTCGTGATGTATACCCGAAAAAGGTGATCAAATATGCCAAATATCCTACCGATGCCAATGCAGCTTTAATTCCGAAGGAACCATATACACCGCAAATTGGAAGCCTCTCCCTTGACTATACCGCCTCTGCGTCGATTGATTTTCAGTCGACGCAAGTCACAACCTTTTATCATCTCAATCCCTTTGGGACCGTACAGGCGAAAGACGCGCCGTCCTGGTTACCAAAGTTTGAGACGTCCATCGATGAAAAGATGGAAG
>JAOZQU010000082.1 GCA_029932055.1 Desulfocapsa sp. | reverse complement strand
TAAATATTCGGCTAGCACCCCATCTTCGTCCGATTCGCCTTACTCACATATGACTTAGGACTCGGCAAGAAATAACTTGGACTGTTTCTGTCGTAAACGTGCTACAGGTTCAGTCAATTTTGTATTTTTAAAACCGCAGCATAGCTGGCTATGCGAGGATTTTAAAAATACAAAATGGGCTGAAGATGTGGTGCAGTTACGAATAAGAAATTCCAAGTTATTTCTTGCCGAGTCCTTAATATAGCTCGCACGGCGACTCGAACGAACCTGGGGCACTATCCAAATATTTACAATTGATGGAGCCTGGCATTAATTTAGCTTCAATCCGAATGCTTACAAACTTACAATCAGATTTGCATATTTACGAGGTGTTTATGCCGGAATCAAACGATGTACGGATGACCTTAAATTATATACTTGATATCAGTGTCGAACGGTTTGGGGATTTGCCTGCCATAGGAATGGCTGCAGAACCTGCCCTGACATATCGAGAATTTTACGATCATATCATAGCTCTGGCTAAGCGCCTGGCTGAAGAAGGGGTAAAGAAAGGCGATCATGTTGCCATTTTAGCTGACAACTCTCCTGCCTGGGGCACTGCTTATCTTGCCACTATTCGTCTGGGGGCGATTGCTGTGCCTATACTTCCGGATCTCCCGGAAGCTGATGTGCATCATATCCTGAGTGAGATGGCTGTTTCTGTTCTTTTCATTACTCAGCGTCAACTTGAAAAAATTTACGAGTTAAATCAGAAAGGATTGCATCGAATAATCACTCTTGATGATTCCAGGGCAACCCAGGATGTAGTGGATGTGACGCCTTATTCCAGCTACCTTGAAGGGGCGATTGCTGAAAGAAAATCTCTGGCAGGTGAAGAGGAGCTTTCTTTTCCTGAAGTAACAGAAAATGATATTGCATCAATTCTTTATACCTCCGGAACTTCGGGTTTTTCTAAAGCTGTAATGCTCAGTCATAAGAATTTGACGGCAAATGCTTTTTCAGCTGCAAGTATGATAAAAGCAGAAGAGGGTTCTGTTTTTCTTTCAGTTTTACCAATGTCCCATACCTATGAATTCACCCTTGGCTTTATCACGCCCTTGATTAAAGGATGTAAAATAGCCTATGCCGGGAAAACTCCAACACCTGCAATTCTTCAGCGCTTGTGTAAGCACGAAAAGCCCAAGGTCATGTTTGTTGTGCCACTGATAATGGAGAAGATATATAAAAAGCGGGTTTTGCCACAGATCGAAAAGAGCCGTCTGCTCTCTCTTCTCTGTCGTTTTTCTTTTGGGCGTAAGTTTGTTTATAAAAAGATAGGGGCTAAGCTGATAACATTTTTTGGTGGTGATCTTGAACTGATGGGGATTGGTGGGGCAGCTCTTAATCCTGAGGTGGAAAGTTTTTTAAGAGAGGCAGAGTTTCCTTATCTCATAGGGTATGGCCTTACGGAATCTGCACCGATTTTAGCTGGTGGTCCTGTGGGAGATATTACCATTGCTGTAGGGTCGACCGGGAAACCTTTTTCCGGAGTCCAAATCAAAATTGTTGATCCTGATCCTGTTACCGGAGTAGGAGATATCTATGGCTGCGGGCCTAATATCATGTTGGGCTACTACGGTGATCCTGACGCAACTGCAGAAACTATTACCGAAGATGGCTGGTTGGTCACAGGCGATTTGGGGTTCATTGATGATGCAGGCAATCTCCACATTAGTGGACGCTCGAAAAGTGTTATTGTCATGGCCAATGGAGAGAATGTTTATCCCGAAGCCATTGAACATAAGATTAATGTCTATTCGTGGGTGGTGGAATCACTGGTCGTGGAAAATAACGGCAAACTTGAAGCCTGGGTGTATCCGGATTATGAGTTTATAGATGAAAAAACTCATGGACAGTCAAGGGTTGAACGTCGTGACTATATTGACGGACTCTGTACTACCATGCGCAAGGAGGTCAATGCTCAGCTGTCATCTGCGTCTCGTCTGGTTCGAATTGTGGAGAGACGCGAACCTTTCATCAAAACTGCAACGCACAAAATTAAACGCTATTTGTACAGTGAGACTTGATGGCTTGCTTGGTCGATAGCGTAGACTTCGGAAAGTAGTATATTGAGTTTTTTTATTTAATAAAGGAAGGGGGGAGAACAATGAAAAAGAAGATTTCCGTATTGGCTTTAAGTTCCATACTGATTGCCGGATCTGCCTGGGCATCAGGATTTCGTATTCCTGAACAGTCTGTTGATTCTGTGGCTAAAGCAGGAGCAAATATTGCTTCGGCTACACATGCTGATACCAGCTACTATAACCCGGCAAAAATGGCATGGACAAAGGATGCGTGGCAGTTCGAAGGTGCTTTGACTTATATTAATCTCACTTCGATTACCTATGAGGATAATCGTTCTCCTCTGTACAATGGCGACTCCAAGACCGAAAATTTTCTTTTGCCGACATTTTTTCTTGTTTCTCCGGATATGAATAATTTCCGTTTTGGTCTTTCTGCAACAGTTCCCTATGGGTTGTCTAAAAGATGGGAACAGCCTTTTCCCAGAAGTACTGCAGAAGAGTATTCTCTTAATGTTTATGAATTAAACCCAACTGTTTCCTACCAGACTTGTGATATGTTCTCAATAGCTGGTGGTGTTCGTATGATATATAGCTCAGCTGAGGTCGCCAGTTATGCGGTAATGTCTGATGGTGTAATGGCCAGTCGTAAAATGGACGGCGATGCCTATGAATGGGGCTGGAACCTTGCTGCCAATGTTCGTCCTACAGAGGATATGAATATTGCCGTCACTTACCGTTCAAAGGTGGATTTGGATTTGGAGGGAGATGTTGATCTGGGCACTAATACGCCGGCTCCGTATGTCATGGGAACTGACGGGGATGTTTCCATTCCAGCTCCTGCAGTTCTTAGTATCTCCCTGGCCTACACTTTCGGTCCGGCAACTGTTGATTTGACCTGGGATAGAACCTTCTGGTCAGAGTATGAGAGTATAGATTTTTACTATGATGATCCCATTACGCATCCAGTGCTTCAGGCTTTTACTGCACCTGTAATGAAAAATTGGGATGACAGCAGTGCATACCGTATTGGTCTGGATTATGTCTTAAATGATGATGTGATTTTGATGGCGGGCTTTGCCTATGATGAGACACCGGTACCTGAAGACACTTTGGGTTTTGAACTGCCTGACAGTGATGCGTATCTCTACTCTTTAGGTGTTCGGTATCGTGTAAACGAGCAGATGGAAGTTGGAATGGCTTATCTCTACGACTATAAAGAGAGCCGTTCTGTAACGAACGACATGATAAACGGTAAATTTACCGATAGTTCAGCACATCTGTTGAGTGTAGGATTGAGCTACGACTTCTAAAAGTTGGAGTGTTATGCTTTGTTTCTGGATGTTGGTTGAAGATGAGTGAAAAGCCTGCTGCTGATTTTATCGGCAGCGGGTTTTTTTTTGAATATTGAACACCATACTATGTCATTTTAGTAGCCATGCGTATTGCTAAGATAGCTATTTCTCTGTTGCTCGTTTTTGCCTTAACGCTGCTTATTGTACGGTTTTTGCTGATAGATAGAATTGTTGCTTATGGTCTGGAAAAGGCTGGAGCACATTGCATTACAGTACATATTTCAGATATTGGTTTTAAACAGATCAATATTGATATATTGGAAGCAGCGTTTAAGCGACCAAATGGTGAGACTCTGGCTGTTAACGTTCGCAATGTCTCTTTTCAATATGATCTTCAGCAACTTCTGACCACAGGCAAGGGTACACGGGTTGACATTGGAGAAATGCAAATTATCCGGATTCAGAAACCACAGAGTCCCAATACAAAGGCGCACCTCCCTGAACAAATCAATTTGCTGGAAGATAGATTGCGTGCGCGTTTTCCTTTTGAACACATAGTAATCAAGCAGCTGCAGCTTTCAGATAAGATTATACATCTGACTGCGGCCATCAAAGGCACGGCCCTTTCCGCCACAGTTAGCATGATGGTAGATGCGGATACGACGGTAACTGCGAACCTGCAGAGTCCGGATTCTCTTCATGCTACGCTAAGCATTGTCGGTCAACAACAAGATGCAGAAATAATGCAGGCCGGGTTTGTGATGCAGCCCGATAGTATGTCAGGAAAGGTCGATCTGCAATTGATACCGGTTCGTGATCTTTTGCTGCAAGCTGTTGACATGCCCGGGCTACCAGAATTTAATGGCAGCATGAAAGGAACTTTTAACCTGCCCCTGCCGCTGCAGGATACCTCGAAGGTTCAGCTTGAGCTTACCGTGCAGGATACCTTGGGCCATCAATTTCATCTCAATGCAGCAGGAAATCCCAATACGCAATTAGCCAGCCTGAACCTCACTGGCCGGGCGGATGATGTGGAAATTCTAAATACCAGGCTGACAATCAAAGATCAAACTGTAAGTGGCAACTACTCATTTCATGCCTCTCCACTCCTCAATTTTTTTGAACCATACCTGAATCAATCCTTACCTGAAACCAAAGGTACATTTACCGGCAATTTGAATATCCCGTTGGCAGCAGGTAAGGAAGATAAATTTTTGGTAACTGCCGAGGTGACATCCCTTGTTTCCCCAAGGGTTAGCGGGGATTCGGTTCAGGCGCAACTAATAGGAGAGTTTACAGATAACATTATGATTCTGGGACGAGAATCATGGCTGCATGCTGATAATTTGAGATTTGGAAAGAGTAAAATTGAAAATCTTTCCCTGGATCTTGCTGGAAAATTCAGAAAGAGAGGCGATCATGTGTTTCTGGATTTTTTAAGTCAACAGACCCTGGAAATCAGGGGGTTGGCAACAGGTAAGATCCATGTCGCCGATCTCCACCTGCAGCCGGAAAAACCATTGCAGCTATCTATTGCTAACAGCTTCTGGTCAGTGGCTGCCAATACTCTCAATATCACCAGCCCCCTACAGATAACAAGGGGTATACAGAGTTGTGATATTGGATTGTTGACCTGCAGGTTCTCTGAGCTGAAAAAATCAGCGTTGGGTACTGAATTGCTTGCAGAGATCGAAATACCGACTCTCATCTTCAAAAAAAAGGATCAACAGCTCCCTTTAAAGGAATTGTCCGGGACTTTCCAGCTCAGGGATAACAGTATCACTGGAAAGCTGCAGCTATCGCCGAAAACGATTCCCGGTCGCTTGCAGGCAACATTTGAACATAATATCAGCACTGCTGTCGGGAGTTGCAGGTTAAACACGGATAGGCTCTTTGATCTGAGTGAGCAAGAGATCTCTCTTTCACATCTGTTCACATCCTGGAAACGGCCTTTTAATCTGGAAGGTGGTACAATTTCGTTAAAGGCTGATGCTTCCTGGAGTATGGAAAGTAAATTGCATTTGTCTACTTCTGTGGCGGTTAGCGGAGGGAGCGGCTATTACAAACAGTTTTTGTTTAATGGACTGAATGTCAGGCAGGATCTTGCTGTGCGGCCTGATTTTTACTCAAAGACAGCAGGCAGTGTTTCTCTGCAACAGCTTATCGGAGGCATTGATATCCATGACATTCATACGAACGTGAATTTTGTACCAACAAGTAGTGGCAGATTTCCGCAGGTAGAATTCAGTGATTTCAGTGCATTGTTGCTTGATGGTACCATAAGCACTGCAGAGATACGTTATGATCCCAATCTTCCGAACACTACTTTCGTCATAGATATTAGGGATGTGGATCTGGAATCACTGGTGAGTTTGGTCCAAATGAACACGTTGTATGTCAGTGGCAGGGTCAGTGGCAGTATTCCGGTCACCATCAAGGGTAAAGATATTTCTGTGGAAAATGGAAAACTTTACAGTGAAATGCCGGGTGGTGAAATACGCTACACCTCTGCAAACATGAACCACTCAGGTGTTACCGGCTACGCGTTGAAGGCTGTGGAAAATTTACAGTATAATACACTTGAGGCAACGGCCGTGTATCTGCCGTCCGGACAGCTTGATCTCGATATCGGCTTGCAGGGCACAAGCCCGGGCCTGCAGACCAATCGTCCGGTACATCTCAATATCCATGCTGAGCAGAATCTTCCGACTCTCTTGCAGAGCCTGCGATTTAGTAAAGGATTAACAGAGGAACTGGACAAACGAATTAAACAGCATTACAACTGATTGTATTATTGATTAATCGTGATGGCGTTGTAACAGTGCCCCTGATCGAATAATCTGTTACAGAATATGGAGATAAGGATGATATACAAAGCAGCTCTGATGGTACTTGCAGTAATGATTCTTGGTGGTTTCGGATGCAGCCCCACCGTTAAGGTGGAAGCACCGGACAAGCCAATCACCATTAATCTCAATGTCAAGATCCAGCACGAAATTCTAGTTAAAGTAGATAAAGAACTCGATGATGTCTTGAGCGCAGAGAGCGGCCTTTTTTAACTTTGCAAACGTTTACCAGCACCCCATCTTTGTCCATTTCGGTCTGCTCACATATAACTGCATATGCTACGCAGGCCGCAATAAACCAATATGGTGCACTGGTAAACGTTTACAAATCAGGAATTACTGTAAAACAGTGCTTCTGGTGAACGGTTATTTAATCTTAATACAAGCAAAACTCCAAGAGACAGTGATAAGATCACTTTTTCCCGGTAAAGGAGAACAATCATGAAAAAAGCAATTACCCTTATTCTTTTCGGCCTGCTGCTGATCTGTCAACCTGCCATGGCCATCGACCTGCATGCTGCCAAAGCACAGGGACTGGTTGGCGAAACGACCACCGGGTATCTGGCAGCTGTTCAAGCAACTCCTGAAGTTCAGAAGCTTGTTGCTACTATTAATGCCAAACGTAAACAGCATTATACACAGATATCCCAGCGTAACAAAACATCCCTGAATGTAGTGGAGCAGTTAGCCGGGAAAAAGGCGATTCAGAAAACTCCGGCTGGTCAGTTTATTAATGTTAATGGCTCATGGAAGAAGAAATAGTGTAACTTGTTCAGGTGATAGCTGGTAGAGAGTAGAATATGCATTTGTAAAAACAAAAACCCCTTGTTGATCTGAATCAGCAGGGGGTTTTGTTTTTATGCAGGCCTCTGCTTATAAAAGAATATTTCTGGCAAAAGCAATTACTGGCAGGATCATTTTGGACAGCAGGCCGGAAAAGGCCAGGAGCATAATAAGTACAAAGCCATACCGTTCGACAGAGGCGTATGAACGTGCCAGATCAGGCGGCAAAAGGCCTGCCAGAATTTTACTTCCGTCCAACGGTGGGATTGGGAGGAAGTTGAAAATGCACAAAACCAGATTGATCCAGACAGAGGCCATCAGGACTTCATTCAAGGGAACAAGGATAGCTTCAGCCAGGGGAGAATAGGGGATGGATGCGGCAATAAACCAGACAGTTTTTGTAAGCAATGCGCTGATAATGGCCATGACAAAGTTGACAGCAGGCCCGGCCAGTGCGACCCAGAGCATGTCCTTGCGTGGATTACGAAAATAGTTTGGATTGACCGGAACCGGTTTGGCCCAGCCGATTTTGATAATGAAAAATGCCAGTGTACCTAAAGGATCAAGGTGCTTCAGCGGGTTCAGGGTTAATCTGCCCTGGTCTTTTGCTGTGGGATCACCAAAGCGGTAAGCTACATATCCATGGGCAAATTCGTGGACAGTCAGCGCCAGAAGGATTGGCGGTGCCAGAATAATCAGTTGCAGGATGAAGTCGTTCATAATGTTATTGATGTTGTTGGGTTCTGTTTAAATACGAAATCACAAGAGTAATCATAACTTATTCAGGTGATAGCTGTTAATTGTTCCTAACCGCTGTCCTATAACTATTTAGGAGCGCCCGCATATCTGTGCAGGCGCCCCGGAGGAAGTGCCCTTGGGGTGCAGGTTGGAGAACTATAGTCGTTCCTATGTGAACCAGCCTGACCGTGCAGAGATGCGGGCGCTCCTGAATAGTTACGAGTAATCATTGAAGACCAAGGGCGCAAGGAGGGGATAATGGGTATGAAATGTATTGCCGATAAAAAGCATGTTGCAGAATTATTGTTTGTTACTGTTCTTGTCATGATCGTTTTGTCCTGGTTACAGAGCTGCAACACTCAGAAAGATCCACAGCAACTTGGCTTCATTGGAACCCTTTCCGGGAAATATTCTGATCTTGGTCTTGATGTCCTTGAAGGAGTGCAACTTGCAATTCAAGAAGTCAATGAAGAGGGTGGTGTCAAGGGACGGCTGATCGAGCTTGTGATCAAAGATGACGGTGGAAAATCAGATCAGGCCATTGATGCAGCAGGTTCCCTGTTGGATCAGGGGATACGTACCATCATTGGTCCAAATCTAAGCTCAGTGGCTGTCAAGCTTGTTCCCTGGTGCACTGAACACAATATGTTGCTGGTCAGTCCAACGGTTTCAACTTCCACACTCTCAGGTATTGACGACTCCTTAATTCGAATTATTCCACACAACGGCTATCATCGGGCAAAGAGTATGGCTGAGTTTGTGAAAAATAAGATGCAGCTCGATTCTGGTGTGATTCTCTATGATCAAAACAATGCAGCCTATGCTGAAGATATTGTGATCCATGCAGAAAAGGCCCTGACGGAGTTGGGTGTTGAAATTAAAAGCAGTTCATTTAATGCAGGTAAAAAATTTGATTATGGGGCTATGGTGAGAGAAACCGTCTCAACAGAGATTGACTTTGTTTATCTCATCTCATCGGCCCTGGACTCAGCTATGTTTTGCTGGCAGCTGAAAAAACAGCAACTCAAGCCGGTAATATTTATCAGAGGGTGGGCTTTAACTGATGAATTTTACCGGGTCGGCAATGAGGCAGTAGAGGGTGTGATTCTGTTAACCAGCACTATTCCCCTGCAGGAAGCCGAAGTTTTTAATAAATTTAGTGTAAAAATGCTGGAGCGCACTCCCAGAAAGTCAGGAAAATTTATGGTGTATGGCTATGAAGCAGCACAGGTTATCCTTACCAGCCTTGTTGCAGACAGTGGCAATTTGAAACAGGTGATCCTTTCCATCAAATCATTCCAGGGACTGCATGATAAATTTGTAATTGATAGTTTTGGTGATGTGCAGCGGCCTGTGTTTTCCGTTATAATTCAAGAAGGCAGGACTGTTCCTTTTAATCCACAACCAGGATCGGAAGAATAGGCCGACATGACCATGAAACGCAGTTTTTCTCTTCGTCAGTATACCCTGTTGCTCTATCTGCTTCTGGCCCTGTTTTCTGTTTGTACCAGTGTCCTGCTCTTTCGTTCAACCTATACAACAACAAAAGAATCAGTAGAAATCTGGCAGAAGGCACTGGTGCATTCCCTGGCGAGTGAGTTTAATGAACATATTGACAGAACTTATGTTTTGTTAGACCGAATAGGCCGGATAGAGAGGCAAAACGGTCGAGAGGCAACCCTTAAAGCTCTGTCTCGGGCTATTCATTTCACCGGAAATAGGTTTGCTGCCATTTATGTTACAGATTCCGAAGGCTATATTCTTACAGCGGAATTTTCAAAAAATACAGGCGGGTTGGTTTCTGACTTTACAGGTATGCGTCTGACTGGTGTTTCGCAGGAGAATATTAAGTGGACACAGTTTTTTCTTTCTGCGCAGTCAAAAACGCCGACAATACGTCTGGCTATTCCTGTTGGCGATGTTGTGATTGTCGGAGATATCAATATGACTTTTTTAGAGAAACGTTTTGACAGGATTGATCTCCCTGAAGGTTCTAATCTGTTTCTTGTGGATGAGCGTGGAAATGTCATACTTCCTGGCGTGAAAATTGATCGGGCAAGTCGTGACAATCCATTGGTTCTGGCCGCTTTAGAACGGAAACAGTCACTGTTCGGCTATGGTGAAAATAGTGAGATGACTGGCGCCACAGCCTCCCTTGGCATTAACGACTGGCATGTCTGTTTCGAGCAGTTGAAAGAGAGTGTCTTTCGTATCCATAATCAGTTGCTGCTTCGTAATATTGTTACCCTGTTTTTCGGTTTTTTTATCTTGGTTGTAACCTTACTGTTTATGTATCGTAGAGTGATCAAACCCCTTGGGTGGATCATTGACAGGAGCAGGGAAATTCCGGGCCGGAAAATTTTAGAAGCAGGCAAAATGCCAAAAGCAGTTATTGATCTGCACCGCTTGTGGCATACATTCCGTAGAAGTGTTTATACGCTTGAACAGCGGGAACAGCATCTTGTAACAGCCCGTCAGGAGGCAGAGGATGCCAGTCATGCCAAGTCTGTTTTTCTTGCAAAAATGAGTCACGAACTGCGAACGCCCTTGAATGGTATTCTGGGGTATACGCAGCAATTGCAGAGGGATGAGACTCTTGGCAGGGTGCAGCAGAGCAGTATCCGTACGATTTCTGAGAGTGGTGAACATCTGCTGATGGTTATAAATGATATTTTGTCTTTTTCAAAGATCGAAGCTGGTAAGCTTGAGCTTCTTCCTTTTTGTTTTGAACTGAAAGCGTTTCTGCAAAATATTGTTGAGCTGTTTCAGTATCAGGCAGAAAGTAAAGATCTCTCTTTTGTATACCATGCAGACCTGCATCGGCCGCAAATGGTTGAAACAGATATGGTCAGGTTACGGCAGGTGCTGTTTAACCTCCTGGGGAATGCATTGAAGTTTACCAGCCATGGTGAAATTCGACTGCTGGTCTCTGCAGTAGACTCAGGATTAGAAAAAGTGGTACTTTACATTGCAGTAGAAGATAGTGGTCCCGGCATTGAGCCTGCGTGGCAGAAAAAGATTTTTGATCCTTTTATTCAGGCTGGAGAGGGAAAGCACTGTGCTGATGGAACAGGTCTCGGTTTAAGTATCAGTAAAGAACTTGTGGAATTAATGGGCGGCCACCTTAGCTTGGAAAGTCCTGTGAACGTCCGCAATTCGCTAGCGGGTGAGGGACCTGGTTGTCGTTTCTCATTTTCCATAGAAGTGAAAAAATGCTATACTGTATGTTCTCTGGACAGCAATTCAGAGGCGGAGATGAATATACCTGCTGTTGTTCAATCACCCTTAAACCTTGATGTAAGTGAGATTCCAATACCTCCCCGAAGTATGCTTGCTGCTTTGTTAACAGCTGTTCAAGGCGGTGATGTTGATGCTATGGAAGAACAGATTCAAAAGTTAGGTAACTTGGAGAATTATAGGTATAGAATTTTTGCTGAAGAAATACAACGTCTTGCTGATGATTTTCAGTTGGGCCGGATGGAAAATATATTGAAAAAGCAGATGGAGAAAAGTCGTTTTATCCCTAAGTCCCATAACCTCAGGCCCTAACTCTATACCATGGCTAAAATACTGATAGTTGATGATCAACCGGTCAATCTGAAAGTACTTGTCGATTTTCTCCGTAAACATGATTATCGGCTACTGGTAGCTGAAAATGGTCAGCGCGCTCTGGAGCTTGCACGTGAGCAGCTACCGGATATTATCCTCATGGATATTATGATGCCTGGCATGGATGGTTTGGAAGTGTGTCAACAATTGAAAAAGGATGACTCGCTTGCAGATATTCCTGTGATTTTTATCACTGCCCTTGGAGAAGTGGAAGATAAAACCAGGGCTTTCAAAGCCGGAGGAGTCGATTTTATCAGTAAGCCATTCCATGACCAGGAAGTACTCCTGCGAATTAACACGCACCTTACTCTTCGTCGGCAACAACAGCATATTGAGCAGGAAAAAGAGATGTTAGCTGTTACTTTACGTTCGATTGGTGACGCGGTGATTGCCACAGATACCAAAGGTCGAGTGACCCTGGTGAACAAAATGGCGGAACAGTTCACTGGCTGGCCGCGGAACGAGGCCATTGGTAAGCCATTGAGCGAAGTGTTTTGTTTTATCAATGAAAAGAGCCGTGAGATTTGTGAAAATCCTGCAGATAAAGTTTTGGAAAATGGACATATTATCAGTTTTTCCAATCACACGGCACTTATTGCAAGAGATGGGACGGAGCGATCCATTGCCAATAGTGCCGCACCTATCCGTGACCGAAATTCCAATATCATTGGGGTGGTACTTGTTTTTCGCGATGTGACCCTGGAAAAGCGCTTGGCCATGGAACTGGAAAAAACCAGGAAACTGGAGGCAATAGGTGTACTGGCCGGTGGACTTTCTCACGATTTTAATAATATTCTTACTGGTATAGTAGGTATTTTTGGTCTTGCCAAGTTGAAGCTCGAGTGTGATCATCCGGTTTACGAATTGATGGATAGAGGCGAAAAAATAGCCATGCAGGGAGCAGGAGTGACAAAGCAGTTGCTTACTTTTGCAAAAGGGGGATCACCGGTTAAGGAGATTAGCTCTGTTTATGAGGTGATCAGGGACGCCTGTGATATGTCCAGCACCGGCAGCTCCGTGGCCTGTCGTGTTGACAGAATCGGAACACTCTGGAACGCAGAAATTGATGTAGGACAGATAAATCAGGTTATTCGGAATCTTGTGCTGAACGCAAGGCAGGCCATGCCTGATGGTGGAACTATTGAGGTACTGTGTGAGAATTATTGTCACAGGCCAGGGAACAGTGACGATGTACTTCTTGCAGCAGGGAATTATGTCAAGGTAACTGTCTGTGATCATGGCATTGGAATCCCAACCGAGGTGATCCCTAAAATTTTTGACCCTTATTTTTCCACCAAGCAGAAAGGAAATGGTTTGGGACTTGCTGTCTGTCATTCCATTATTAAACGGCATAGTGGTTATATCGATTGCAAATCAGAACCTGGTCATGGTGCAACTTTTACTTTCTATCTGTCTGCATCTTCACAGGTAGTCACAGAAGAAGCAGATATTACCGAACTTGAATGTGGCGAGGGACGTGTTTTGGTAATGGATGATGAAGCATTTATTTTGGATGTTTCTGCCGGTATGTTGAATTTGTTGGGCTTTGAGGTAGATGTCGCTGGCGATGGTGATGAAGCGGTTCGGAAGTATCAACAAGCTCTGAAGACGCCTGAAGGCTATGCGGCAGTGATTATGGATCTTACGATTCCTGGCGGTATGGGTGGTAAGGAGGCAGCTGAAAAGATCCTGGCAATAGATAAAAATGCAGTTTTGCTGGTATCCAGTGGATATTCAAATGATCCTGTTATGGCTGAGTATAAGAAATATGGTTTTCGTGCTGCCGTGGCTAAGCCTTTTGATATGAAGGGATTACAGCGTGCCATGGTTTCTGTGCTGAAGTGATGCAGATCAATATTTTTTCAAAATAACGAGATAAGCGTAGACTTTGAGAGTTGGGAAGGTCTTTAAATGAGTGCCGGTTTCACCTGTGTTATTTTTGCCGGTGTGGAAAAAACAGGCTGAGGAGCGTGGCAGCGATAAAGGCTGTGGCAAGTCGGATGACAACAATGACCCAGTAGTTCGCTCCAAAAATAGCAAAAAGCAAAGGGTCTTCAATGATTCCATGGCAGATCATGAGAAAGGTTCCGATATAAAAGATGTCCTTTTTACTGAGGTTGCCGGATTCTGCCTCTTTAAAAAGGATACCTGCCCCATAGGTGATTCCCAGAAGCTGGCCGGTTAACAGAGAAAAGGACGTCTGCACCCGCTCTCCGTAGTTTGTGATAAACTTTGTTCGTTTGATTGCATCCATCAGAAAGCTGATGATGGTAATAAGAATAATGATTTTGGCTGATAGGATTGCTGCATTGAGAAGAGAATGAAGGAGTAGATCCGGAATGCTTGAGTAATGCGTCAGTTGAATGGTCTTGCCACTGCTTTTTCCGGTAAAAAGGGAAATTGGCAGAAAGAAAAGTGGTAGAACGGCAAGAAAAGCCATGATGATTCGGAGAAAGGTGGAGTAAAAAAAACCGATCCCCAGTTTTTTCATGATGCTGTTCTCCACCGGCAATGAATGGCAGACACCAAGAAAAACCCCGAGAACAGTCCACTCATATGAGCTGAGACCTAAGGGGGCTGCAAAAGCGACTGCTGCATACAGGTTGAGAAAAACTGCGGCACATATGGCCATGGCAGTTTCTGCTGGAAGCTGCAGGACGCTTGTAACCGGAGAAAAAAGAAAACTCACCGGACGGAGGAGGTCAAAGTAGAGGAGAGTGTCGGCAAGGATGTAAAAGGGAACCACCAGTTTCAGGATCAGGATTGCACTTGATAATGCTGCTTGCAGACTTTGGCGTAGATGATTTGGCATAATGTGCGTCGATATACTTGAGATACGTGTGGTCTGCAACGGCTATTCTCCCCTTGACTCAAAAGAATTCTGATAATAAAAGGGTAAACACTAGTA
>JAOZQU010000290.1 GCA_029932055.1 Desulfocapsa sp. | reverse complement strand
TATCTTTTATCATACAGGTTTTCAAAAACTGAACTAGAACTTATTATGCTAGGCCCTCATGAAAATTACTACAGAGACTTGAAAAGATATCTCAAGTAAAAACAACCAAAATGGAAAGCCCCATCCTTCAAGACAACTGAAAGATGGGGCTTTCTCATATGTAAACGTTTCAACCGCAAACCTAAAACCGCAAACCTAAAACCGTAAACCGCAAACCGCTCCCTTACCCTTGCAACAACTGCAAAGCAAGCTGAGGCGTCTGGTTAGCCTGGCTCAGGATGGCAACGCCAGCCTGCTGCAGGATATTGTTTTTGGTCATGGCTGATGTTTCCTGTGCAATGTCGGCATCCAGAATCCGGCTCCGGGCAGCAGAAAGGTTCTCTGAAACATTCTGCAGATTGGCAATGGTGGATTCAAAACGGTTTTGCAGAGCACCAAGGTCTCCGCGCATGCTGTCAATCTGACCAATTGCACCGTCGATGGCCCGAATGGCATCTGAAGCTCCTTCTACTGTGCTGATATCAACATCGTCGATTGAATATAAGGTGCTTCCATTTGGAGAATCTGCTGCTGTACCGAAGAGCGAACCATCCACGATTTCAGCATCACTGGTCACACTGAAGGAACCATTGCTGTAGAAATTAGTTTCACCGCCAACTACGGTGGAGTCGAGGATGGTTGCAGATTCTGTAAGGGTAGTCGTTATAACGCCATTTTCTGTTAATGTCGTTTCAACACCTGCCTCGTCCGTGACAATCATGGTATCGTCGCCAACAGTATTATTCGCAAAATTGTCGATTACTATATTAGTACCATTACTGGTCAGAGCTATACTGAGCAGATCCTCACTCAGGATAGCAGTAATGCCAGTAGTTGCTGTCTCATCATTAATAGCAGTGGCGAGAGCAGTAAGATCTGTGGTGGTTACGGCGGCACTAATGGCGGCTGAATTTGTTCCGTCTTCTAAATCGAATGACACTGTACCATCCGCAGACATACCTGAGATATAACCTACAGCACGGGTAGCATCAGACAGTATGATATCGTTACCAGCCTCACCGGAAACGATCAAAGTGTCGGTAGCAACATCAGAGCTATGGGTATAATCGCTGATTTTTATATCATATCCTTCTGCCTGGGTTAATATTATACTGGCTTTGTCACCGCTGAGAATTGCGGTGATGGAGGTATTACCTGCCTGGTCATTAATGGCATTGGCCAGAGATGTCAGGTCGTTTGCATCAACCAGTGCACTGACAGGGATTTCTTCTCCAGTACCAGTGTTAGATCCAGCGAGCTGGAAAGAGACTATTCCTGCTGTGTTAATCCCGGTGATGGTGGTCGTTGTTCTGGCATCGGCGTTAACACCGGTATCTTCAGCTTTGATGTTGACTGCATCTGCAATAGTCTTGGCGCTACTGTCAGCATCAACAACTATTGTTGTAACTCCATCACTTTCTGGACCAAAAATGCTCAAAGTCTGGCCTCCAACATTGTTTCCTGCTGTGGTATCTTCTGCTGCTGCAGTTGCTGCTTCAATGCCGGTTGCAGTTGTATTTGTTGAGTCCAAAGTATGGTTACCAAGTTCTGATGCCTCAGCTGAAGGGATGGAGAAAGATATGGTTTCATTAGCATTGGCACCCACCTGAAACTGGGCGTTAATCAGTGTGCCGTCAAGGACATTCCTGCCATTAAATGAAGTACTGCTGGCAATTCGTGTCATCTCCTGCTGGAGCTGGTTAACTTCAGCCTGCAGGGACGCCCGGTCGGATGCGCTGTTAGTGTCGTTGGCGGACTGGATGGAGAGTTCGCGCATACGCTGCAAAATGTTGGTTGTTTCCTGGAGTGCGCCTTCAGCAGTCTGAGCAAGGGATATGCCGTCATTGGAGTTTCTGGCAGCCTGATTGAGTCCCCGGATCTGGGAAGTCATACGATCAGAAATGGCAAGACCAGCAGCATCGTCTTTGGCTGAGTTGATTCTCAAACCGGAAGAGAGGCGCTGCATGGATCTGGCAAGATCATTTTGTGATTTACCTAGGTTACGTTGTGCATTTAATGATGGGACGTTTGTGTTGATTGTAAGTGCCATTTTAAATATCCTCCTTGATGGGATGCATTGGCGTCAATGTCAATCATTTCACAAACGTAATGTATATTCTCTTGGATGTTCCTCGCAGTTAAGATACTTTTCGTCAAGGGGATGTTGTTTCTTTAGGAAAAAAACAAAAACACAAGAATCATTCTCTCATAAAGACTCCTTTTGCAAATGAGACACTTTCCAGAGCAGCCATAGCGTTGACACTCATCTTCCGTATGTGTATAATATATAACTATAATTGTAGCTAACAAAAGAGGGGGGGAGGAAATATGCGTACGGTTCAGATGACTCTTGATGACAATCTTGTTGATGAAGTTGATCGTATGGCAAAGAAAATGGCAACTAGTCGTTCGGCTTTTACCCGTGATGCACTGCGTGCCTTTCTTGATCGGTTCCTGGTGATTCAGCAGGAAAAACAGCACCGTCACGGATACGAAGCAAAACCTGTTGATCAGGAAAGTCGCCGTGACTGGCAAGATGAACAACAGTGGGGAGATAATGATGAAACGTGGTGAGATTCGCTGGTATACTTTCCGAAAACCTGACAAAAAACGACCAGTGCTGCTTCTTACCAGAAGTTCTATTATGGGGTACATGGGAGAAATGACTGTGGCATCGGTGACAAGCACAATCCGTGATGTTCCCAGTGAAGTATTTCTTGGTATTGATGACGGCATGCCGAGGGACTGCGTTGTCAATTTTGATCATATCCAGACAGTTGCCAAAAGAAAGATTGGTTCTCTTATCACCAATCTTCCTGCCAGTAAAAAGCCAAAGGTGACAAAAGCCATATCTTTTGCTCTTGATCTTGAACGGCTGGAGTGACGAAGGTGAGGTGCTGGTGCACATTTACTGATCAAGATTTACAGTAAATGTGTATGGCTGGTGAACGGTTACAACATGAAGGACGTTGTCAACAATAAATCTATTGAACCGGCAAAGGAGTTTTAGATTTGTATTCAGTATTTTCAAGAATAACCTGAATGGCACGATTTGTTTTGGGCGAGTACAAAATAGGAGCTGCAAGATTCAAGGTAATCTTCTGATCAGATGGTACAGTGACAACTGATAATATAAAACAGTCATCATTATCATCAGTGATTTGTAAAGATTGTTTCTCAGAGTCTTCAGGCTCGACATGATAATCCGGGAAAAAGTTACTGGGATCAGTGAGAACAAATGCAATAGCCTCATCATCAACACTCTGTATCCAGAAAAGAGGTCCTTCCTTTTTGTTGGGCATGACTATAAAATCATGCAGGGTAGGGAAGCCGATCATGCCAGCAGGGAAATGAAGCAGGTTTTCAGGATCATATTCAACTTCGCCGAATCGCGTTTGTATGGTTTTCATTTATCTTTTTTCTCAGTTGAAAGGTTGGTACTAAGAGAATCCAGGGCATCCATATCCCATTGCATTGCCTTTTTGTTCTCTTCGGTTATACGATCATAGATTTCCTGACGGTAAATCTTTTTTTCTTTTGGAGCGTCAATTCCAATACGGACACCGCCTCCTTTCATTTCAATGATTTTTATTATTACATCATCACCAATGACAATTCCTTCACCGGCTTTTCTGGTTAATACGAGCATTGGTCGCTCCAATATAATTATTGCATAACATAGAATAAATACTGAATAATTTTATGTTATGCCTAAAGAAAAAGAATGTCAAATGTAAATATTCGGATAGCACCCCATCTTCGTCCGATTCGCCTTGCTCACATATGACTTAATATAGCTCGCAA
>JAOZQU010000081.1 GCA_029932055.1 Desulfocapsa sp. | reverse complement strand
TAGCTGCTGGTGCTGCTGGTGCTGCTGGTGCTGCTGGTGCTGCTGGTGCTGCAGTTTCTGGAGCTGCTGTTGTTTCTACAGCTTCCGCCTGTTCTGCGCCGGCATCGCCCATTGCAGCGAGCATGGCCTCATCAGATGCATCATCACCATCACGGGCTGCCTGGCCGGTAAGAACACCTTCGGCAAGCTGGCTGCATATCAGACGAATTGAACGAATAGCATCATCATTACCTGGAATGATGTAATCAATATAGTCAGGGTCACAGTTTGTATCTGTAAGCGCAATAACAGGAATATTCAGTTTCCGTGCCTCATTGATTGCAATAGACTCATTTCTAGGATCAATCACGAGGATTGCCGAAGGAATATTACGCATATTTTTAATACCACCAACATTACGCTCCAATTTTACGCGCTCTTTCCCCATGAGTAAAATCTCTTTTTTAGGGAAACGGTTAATGGACCCGTCTTCCTGCATGGATTCTATGGACTTGAGACGCTCAATGGAATTCTTGATGGTCTGAAAATTGGTTAGCATTCCGCCAAGCCAGCGATGATCAACATAAGGCATGCCACAACGAACAGCCTCTTCCTTGATGATAACCCTGGCTTGTCGTTTGGTACCAACAAAGAGAAGAGTTCCACCTTTAGTTACATCATCAGTTACGAAATCACTGGCGATATCAAAAAGTTTTTTGCTTTTATCCAGATTGATAATATAAATACCATTACGGGGTCCATAGATGAATGGTTTCATCTTTGGATTCCAGCGACGGGTCTGATGGCCAAAATGAAGACCAGCTTGCAGCATTTCTTTAACAGTTACTTTTGCCATTTTTTTCTCCTATCCGGTTAAACGTCCATCCCGCCTACATCATAACTTTGTGGTATGAGTACCTTATAAATTATTTTCGAATATTTATGAAAAGAATTTGGTGAAGGTATTTATACCCCCTAAAGGGGATTTAAAGTAATGACACCGGAATATGGGGGATGTGTGGATTTTGTTTTTTCTACCCTATGTAGAAAAAACGACTACAAAACTTCAACTATAAACATTTTTTATTACCATACTGTGCGAAGTCACGCAAGTTTAAGAATGATCTGACAATAAAAAAATTGGTAGAACAACATATCATGAACTGCTGCTCTGGGTTCATTTATTTACTTAACAAAGAAGAAGGAGCACCGAGAAAATTTTTGATCCATTCAAAGGAAAATTTCAGGAGTTCGGTGTCAGATTTGTTGATTCGACGCTTCTGATCGCGTGAAACAGTAAAACGTTCAAGGAAAGAATGCTTAGCAACCATCACTCTGAAATTATCAATATCATAACAAGCAGTAAAGGCAATCTGCTGTTTTGGCCCGCCACTCCCCTCCCCTGCCCAGGGATTTCCTGCGAAAACGGTATCAACCTCTGCCCACAAATCATTCATCATATTATAATCATCAAGTCGTTGATTACGAATCCATTTTTTTACAGTAAAAGTCTTCTCCTCCTGGTGGCCATGGCAATAATCATGATCAGTCAAAAGGTAAAAATCACTAACTAATCCTTTTTGCGGAGAACGATCAACGCCACGTTCCAATGGATATGTTCTGCAAGCTGAAGGTCTATCTTGATAGACATCACAACCTTTTTTACTTAGAAACGGACATGACTTACTCTCGTCTTCAGTTAAGCGAAGCATTATTGAAGGAAAATATGGATTACCGGGATTCTTAACAACTCTGGAATACTTTTCCATGAATTCCTGTGAGGAAATATTAAGAGCCTGCTTAAGACGGAGCACATCGTAAGGATATAGAAACATATCAACTTTCCTGCAGCAGACCATATAACAATCAACACCCTCGTGGCAGTGGAAGTTGAATTTCTTTTTACCAAGGGGTTCCATACCTACCGGAAATTCTTTTGTCATTTTCATATTTACCACTTACAGGTATCAGACGCTTATGCCTTTACCCAAAAAATAGAAAAAAAAAGCTGATATGAAAAATTCATATCAGCTTTAGATCAATAGGATCAAGAGTCACATTAACTATCGCTCTCTTCTCCAATATCTTCAGTATAGGAAACAAGTTCCAGGATAGCCATGGGAGCAGCATCGCCACGACGCTGACCAGTCTGGATGATTCGGGTATATCCACCATTTCTATCGGCAAATTGTTCTGAAATTTCATCAAAAAGCTTTGCAACAACATCACGGGAACGAATATAGCTTAAGGCTTGACGTTTAGCGTGCAAATCACCACGTTTGGCCAAAGTAATCATTTTATCAACGACCTTTCTGACCTCTTTAGCCTTCGGAGTAGTGGTAACAATTCGCTCGTGCTCAAAAACAGATGTTACCATATTTCGAAACATGGCTTCTTTGTGTGAAGTGGTACGACCAAGTCTTCTTCCTGATTTTCTATGTCTCATAATTCTATCCTCAACTCAACTCCTCTAACGAAAAGTTGATAAATAATAATAACTTATTTACAGCTCAGTGTTGTCGGTATTTTCCACAACTTCAGGTGGATTCCAGTTTTCTATCTTCATCCCGAGGGTTAAATCCATTTCAGTAAGAAGTGATTTAATTTCGTTCAAAGATTTGCGACCAAAGTTCTTGGTCTTCAACATCTCTTGATCAGATTTCTGAGCAAGTTCACCGATGAAGTTGATATCAGCATTTTTTAAACAATTAGCGGAACGTACTGAAAGCTCAAGATCCTCAACAGGTTTATCAAGGTTAGGATTTAAAGGCTCAATATCGCCTTTGTCTTCTTCAGTTTTTTCAGGTTCTACCTCTTCCTCATCAAAATTAATGAATGGAGTGAGCTGCTCTTTCAAAATTTTTGCAGCAAATGCAAGTGCATTTTCGGGCTTTACACTTCCGTCTGTTTCTACCTCAATGGTCAATTTATCAAAATCTGTCTGTTGTCCAACGCGAGCATTGGAGATGTTATACTGAATCAGACGAATTGGAGTAAAAACTGCGTCTATAGGGATCTGCCCAATAGCAAGGTCATCTTTAGACTGTTTCTCAGCAGGTTGGTATCCCTTTCCCCATTCAACGGTAAGCTCAGCATGAAATTCAGTATCTCCTGTAAGAGTACAGATCAGTTGATCACCATTCATTACTTCAATAGCTGAATTCCCTGAGATATCAGCCGCAGTAACAACACCAGGGCCTTTTTTTTCTATGGTGACTGTTTGAGCTTCATCAGAATTCAATTGAAGACGTACATTTTTGAGATTAAGAATAATCTCACTTACATCTTCCTTCACATCTTCCATAGATGTGAATTCATGAAGGGCACCTTCAATTTTAACGCTGGTTATTGCTGTACCTTGAATGGAGGAAAGTAATATACGCCTTAAAGAGTTACCAATGGTAGCCGCAAATCCTCTTTCAAGTGGCTGGCAGACGAACTTGCCATATGTATCAGTATGCGTTGCCTTATCTACTTCAAGTGGCTCGGAATGAATAAGTTCGTGCCAGTTGCGATAAATAGGGAGTGTCTCTTCAGCATTTTGGGTCATAATTTTCCTACTATCTAGCGTTGCAAAAAATTACCATAATTTCAGTTACAAGAGATGATTATTTGGAATACAACTCTACAATCAACTGTTCCTGGATTGGCATGGTGATTTCATCGCGATTAGGGAGTGCCTTAACCGTAGCTTTGAAAGCATTTTTATCGAGCTCGAGCCATGTTGGTATTCCACGTCTGGCGACAGCTTCCATGCTTTCAACCAGATAAGAATTGCTTCTGCTCTTTTCCTTTACAGTGATAATATCACCAATTGAAATGAGAAATGAAGGAATATTTACTTTCCTGCCATTCACAAGGATATGATTATGGCGTACCAGCTGTCGAGCCTGCTTTCTGGAAGAGGCAAATCCTAGACGAAAAATGGTATTATCAAGACGACGCTCAAGCATGATAAGCAAGTTCTCGCCGGTTATTCCTTTTTGCAGGTCAGCTTTATGGAAATAATTTCTGAATTGTCCTTCAAGCATACCATAAATATTTTTAACTTTCTGTTTCTCTCTCAACTGAACACAGTAGTCAGAAACCTTTCTAAAACGGGCCTGACCATGCTGACCGGGAGGAACAGCTCTTCTCTCAAATGAACACTTATCTGAATAACAGCGATCACCTTTGAGATATAATTTCAGATTTTCTCGTCTGCAACGACGACAGGCAGCTCCTGTATATCTAGCCACTTTATTCTCCGATTAATGTAATGTAACGTGAAAAAATTCTATTCCAACAAGATAAATCAGACCCGACGACGTTTCGGCGGTTTGCAGCCATTGTGAGGAACTGGTGTTACATCAACAATTTTGCTTACTTCAAATCTTGTATTAATTAATGCTCTCAGTGCAGCTTCACGGCCGGGACCTGGTCCTTTAACGCGGACTTCAATTTTCCTTAAACCATGTTCAGCAGCTTTTTCAGCAGCCTCTGCCATTGCCTTTTGTGCTGCAAAAGGAGTCGACTTGCGAGACCCTTTAAAACCCAAAACACCTGCTGAGCACCAGGCTATAACATTACCTTGTTTGTCAGAGATGGTTACAATGGTATTATTAAAAGTAGAATAAATAAAAACAATCCCTTCGGGAATATTCTTTTTTACTCTTTTCTTATTTGATCCGCTACGTTTTGCTCCAGCCATTTTACACCTGTATGAATATATTATTTACGGCCAGCGCCACGACGCGGTCCTTTTTTCGTTCTTGCATTCGTTTTTGTCTTCTGCCCTCGGCAGGGAAGTCCCATACGATGCCGACGACCACGATAGCAGCCAAGGTCTGTAAGACGTTTGATATCCATGGACACCTGACGACGCCTGTCACCTTCTACAGTATATTCAGATTCTATGATTTTTCTAATACGGGTAACGTCCTCACCACCAAGGTCATCACTATTCATAGTGTGTGGCAGGTCGACCTTATCAAGTATTTTCTTTGCTGAGGTCAGTCCGATTCCATGGATGTAAGTGAGCGCACGATCCATGTGTTTATTTTTAGGAAGATCTACTCCTGCTATACGTGCCAAAATACGTACTCCTTAAAAAAAATGACAATATATTTATACTGTCTGTCTCAAAATGAGAAGTCTACCCTTGACGCTGTTTATGTTTCTTAACTTTACAGCTGACCCGGACTACACCTTTGCGTTTAAATACTTTACAATCACTACACATTTTTTTGACAGATGATCTGACTTTCATGTGATAACTCTCTTATTTTTTCTTTTTATTGTTCTTTGCCCGAAATGTTACTCTTCCCCTGGTGAGATCATAGGGAGACAGTTCTATGGTGACACGATCTCCGGGTAAAATCTTGATAAAATGCATACGCATCTTACCGGAAATATGAGCAAGAACTTTATGACCATTATCCAGTTCCACGCGAAACATTGCATTAGGAAGTGGTTCTACAATGGTACCTTCTACTTCAATGGCTTCTTCTTTTGCCATAAATAAACTCCTAATTCAAAAACAATCTAACCAAAAAAGGGTTTATAGTAATATAGATACTTAAAAAAGAGAAGTATTTTTTCACTATTGACCCGAAAATTTGTCTCGAGCGCTGAGAACAAGTGGTCCTCCAGCTGTAATTGCTATAGAATGTTCAAAATGAGCAGATGGCTTTTTATCTGCTGTAATAACAGTCCATCCATCTCGAAGAACTTTCACCTTGTGTGTACCAAGATTAACCATGGGTTCTATGGCAATCACCATACCCTCAATCAGCCTTGGAGACTGTCCACCCTGGACGTAATTTGGAATCTCCGGTCCTTCGTGGAGCGAACTCCCTATTCCATGCCCTACAAACTGCCGAACAACGGAGTAACCTTTTGATTCTACATATTGCTGAACAGCTTTTGAAATATCAGAAACCCTGTTTCCTATTACAACCTGTTCTATCGCAAGTTCAAGTGATTTCCGGGTAGCCTGCAATAACTTATAGGTTTCATTTTTGATTTTCCCAACAGGAATGGTGACTGCTGAATCTCCATAAAACCCTTTATAACAGACACCAAAATCCACTGATAGAATATCACCTTTTTTAAGTTTCCGTTTCCGTGAAGGTATTCCATGAACAACCTCTTCGTTAATAGACACGCAGAGACTGGAAGGGAAACCATGATATCCTTTAAAAGCCGGGATGGAATTCCGGCTAAGGCATAATTCTTCAGCCATTTTATCGAGTTCAAATGTACTGA
Organism: Desulfocapsa sp.; assembly: GCA_029932055.1. Classification (GTDB taxonomy): domain Bacteria; phylum Desulfobacterota; class Desulfobulbia; order Desulfobulbales; family Desulfocapsaceae; genus Desulfocapsa. The sequence continues at coordinate 8,048 of JAOZQU010000081.1, read as the reverse complement.
TTCCTGGGGCTACAGTGTCCTGTAACATACAGAGAACTTCGGCGACAATCTGATTCGCGTCCTGCATGAGTTGGATCTCATCAGGAGTTTTAACTAAAATGGGCTTTGAAGCCTGTTGTTGTGCTGCGCTGCTGAACACTGGTTACCGTTTATTTTTTTCCACTGGATTTCATAAAGCCTTCATAATTTGTCATTACCATTTGAGACTGTACCTGCGATACGGTATCTATAGCAACACCAACAATAATCAAAAGCGCTGTTCCACCAAAATAAAATGGCAGATTAAATTTTGAAATCAATATTGTAGGAAGTACACAGACGACACTTAGATAAATTGCACCTACAACTGTAAGACGAGTAAGTACCTTATCTATGAAGTCCGAAGTTTTCCTGCCCGGCCTTATACCAGGTATGAAACCACCATTCTTTTTAAGATTTTCTGCTACATCATCAGGCTTAAATGTTACTGCTGTATAGAAAAAACAGAAGAAAACTATCATAGCAACATAGAGGAGGTAATAATAAAAGCTACCTGGTGACATGGCAGCTGATATTTTCTGAACCCATTCTACTTGAACAAAACCACCAATGGTTGCTGGAAACATCATGATGGATGATGCAAAAATTGGGGGTATAACACCTGATATATTTATTTTCAGTGGTAGATGCGAGCTTTGGCCGCCATATACTTTTCTTCCGACAACGCGTTTAGCATATTGGATAGGTATTCGACGCTGAGCAGTTTCAAAAAATACGATAATACCAACAACTGCTACCATAAAAGCTATAATAAGAGGGACAAAGAAAAGTGTTATTTCACCGGCCTTTATCAACTGAAAGGAATTTACGAGTGCTGATGGCCCGCGCGCAACAATACCTGCAAAAATTATAAGTGAAATACCATTACCAATACCTCTCTCTGTCATCTGTTCCCCTAACCACATGATAAATGATGTACCCGCAGTGAGGGTAACCATTGTCATCAGGATAAAAGGAGTACCAGGGTGCAAAACAATTGGCTCACCACCAGGTCCTACCATACTTTGCAGGCCTGTAGCAATAAAGGTACCTTGTATTATACTTAGGCCGACAGTACCGTAGCGAGTGTACTGTGTAATCTTACGTTGACCTGAGGCACCTTCTTTCTTTAGGGTTTCAAGCTGTGGTATAACAACTGTGAGTAGCTGAATTATAATAGATGCAGATATGTATGGCATGATCCCCAGGGCAAATATGGAAAAATTTTCCAAAGCACCGCCAGAAAACATGTTAAACATACCGAAAATAGTACCGGCATTTTTTGCAAAGAAGGCTGCAAGAGCCTCTCCATTAATGCCGGGAGTTGGAACCTGAACACCCATCCTGTATACAGCTAGCATTGCCAGCGTAAAAAAGATACGTCTTCTTAACTCAGATGATTTTGCAGCATTCTGCAGTCCACTCATAATCTTTTCCGTAAGGAAGCTGGTGATACCTAGGCTTCAGTTGGTAGTTCACGCTTAGTTATTCGTTTCAGTCTCTATTACCTTACCGCCGGCAGCTTCAATTTTTGCTTTCGCCCCACCACTGACTTTTTCAACAGTGACAGTAACTGGTTTGCTTATTTCACCATTGGCTAAAATCTTAACAGGCAAACCCTTACGCGCTATTCCCTTTTCAATAAGGGATTCTGTATTCACTTCAGCACCAGCATCGAGAGTTTCGAGTTGGGCTAAAGAAACTATAGAGAATTTAATTGTATTGATGTTGGTAAAGCCACGTTTGGGGAGACGACGCTGTAAAGGCATCTGACCACCCTCGAAACCAGGTTTTATACCTGAACCTGAGCGGGACTTAAATCCTTTATGACCACGTCCAGCAGTTTTGCCATGACCGGTTCCGGGACCGCGCCCAAGACGTTTTCTCTGTCTATTGGCTCCCTTGTTCGGAGAGAGATTTCCTAAATTGATCATGTTACGCCTCCTCGATACGGACAAGATGTGCAACTTTGTTAAGCATACCCTTAATTTCTGGGGTGGCTTTACGGGTCACACGCTTATGCATTTTTGTCAGCCCAAGACCTGTAAGAGTGGCAAGGATCTTTTTAGTACTGCCGATCCCGCTCTTGACTAAAGTAAATGTGATTGTATCGGACATTAGACTACCTTTTACTCGTTATTAAATAGAAAAAAGCACAGTGCATACCAAGATTGTGTACCTTGGTCAAACCATGCTTAATGTTTCCTTTTACGCCTGGATTTCTTCTACGCTTTTACCACGCATTTCCGCAATTTTCTGTGCAGTACGAAGGCTTTTCAGACCATTAAGGGTCGCTTTAACCATATTATGCGGATTATGAGACCCAAGACATTTAGTCAAAATATTATGAACACCGACAGCCTCTAGGACTGCACGAACGGGTCCACCAGCTATAACCCCGGTACCTTCAGATGCTGGTTTAAGCAATACTTTACCTGCACCATATCTTCCAATAACCTGATGAGGAATGGAAGTGTCGGTGAGTGATACAGAACTCATATCCTTTCTCGCCTTTTCAACACCTTTACGAATTGCTTCAGGAACAAGATTTGCTTTCCCAAGTCCGTATCCAATTTTGCCTTTACCATCACCAACAACAACAATGGCACTAAAGCTGAATCGACGGCCGCCTTTAACAACTTTGGCGACACGATTAATGAATACAATTTTTTCGATAAATTCATCGGAACTTTCGTTCCTTGAACGTTTAAAATCTGCCAAGGGAAATCCCCCCTTAATTTATATCTTTAAAATTGAAGCCCACCTTCTCGGGCTCCTTCAGAAAGTGCTTTAACTCGACCATGATAGATATATCCACCCCGATCAAAGACTACTTTACTAACCCCTGCATTTTTTGCAGCTTCAGCAATTAACAGACCAACCTTCTTTGCGTTTTGTGTCTTATCGTCGTCATCAGATTTCTGAAATCCCTTATCAACCGTTGACATGGAGACAAGAGTTTTACCAGCTGAATCATCAATAATCTGGGCATATATGTGTTTATTGCTTTTAAAAACCCTAAGACGCGGTTGAACACTGTTTCCAGTGATCTTTTTACGAATGCGTCGGACACGCTTGGCCCTGGCTGTAGTTTTAGGATGTGTCTTAGCCATTTTTCCTTACCATTATTTGATTACCAATCACAAATGTGACTGCAATTTTACTTAAGCTGCCGCTCCGGCTTTACCAACTTTACGAACAATATGTTCGTCTTCATAGCGAATACCTTTACCTTTATAAGGTTCAGGTTTTCGTATTTCCCGAATTTTGGCAGCGGTTAAACCAAGTAATTCTTTATCAATTGATTCAACGATGATTTTATTGGTTCCATCAACATTAATCTGAATTACATCTGGAATAGGAAATTCAACAGGATTAGAATATCCAACATTAAGTGTGAGGGTTTTGCCGGATATATTCACTTTATAACCAACGCCCTCTACAATCAGAGTCTTTCTAAAGCCATCGCTGACACCAACGACCATATTGTTAATAAGACTTCTGGTCATGCCACGAAAAGCATTTGTTCTTTTACTGTTATCCCGGCTATCGACTAAAATCTCCTGATCTTTCATGGAGACTTGAAGTTCCGGTAAAATTTCGCGTTCCAGATTTCCTTTTTTTCCGGAAACTGAAATCTTCTGCCCTTTTATATCAATTTTGACATCAGCAGGGACAGGAATAGGCTGTTTTCCAATACGAGACATGATTACCTCCGTTATTTGCTGGTCTTACCAGACCTCGCAAAGAATCTCACCGCCGACATTACTGGCCCTTGCGGTTTTATCAGTAATAACGCCTTTTGAACTAGACAGGATTGCAATACCAAGACCATTGAGAACTTTTGGAATTTCTCCAGCTCTTGCGTATTTGCGTAAACCAGGTTTGCTGATACGCTTAATACCGCTAATGACAGGTTTCTGATCAGACCCATATTTAAGATTAATGACCAGTGTTCCCTGAGGTTCTGTATCGTTAACATGGTAACCGATCACAAATCCCTCATCTTGCAGGACTTTGGCTATATTTACTTTAGTTTTGGAAGTAGGCATTTCAATATTATCAAAATTTGCCCGCACTCCATTTCTTATCCTGGTCAGCATATCTGCCAGGGGATCGCTCATAGACATCGCGAACTCTCCTTATCAAAATTATATATTTTGATCCAGTGGATTAATTGTTTACCAAGATGACTTAGTTACACCAGTAACCTGACCACTAGATGCTAATTTACGGAAACAAATACGGCACATACCAAACTTACGAATGAACGCTTTAGGGCGTCCACAAAGGGGGCATCTGTTATATTTCCTTACCGCAAATTTTGGCGTTCTTTTTGCTTTCGCAATGAGAGATTTCTTTGCCAAACCGACCTCCGATTCTAATAATTCTATAGTGCTAAAATTTAAGTTATAACTTCATGCGGAGAGGCGATTGCTTAAACAACCGATACTCCATTATTATACTTTATCCTTTAAAAGGCATTCCCATACTTTTCAAAAGGCTTAACGCCTCTTTGTCAGTCGGGGCAGATGTAACGATGGTGATATTTAAGCCTTTGATTTTATCAATTTTATCGTAATCGATCTCTGGGAAAATAATCTGTTCCTTAACACCCATTGAAAAGTTGCCCCTCCCATCAAAACATTTGGGGGAAATTCCACGGAAATCACGTACTCGTGGAAGGGCAATATTGACTAATTTACTGAAAAAATCGTACATAACATCGGCTCTTAAAGTTACACGACAGCCAATGGGCATTCCTTCACGCAGTTTAAAACTAGCAATTGATTTTTTGGCTCTGGTAATAACGGCCTTGCGACCGGCAATACGGGTGAGTTCCTCTACAGCTCCATCAATAATTTTCGGATTCTGTACAGCTTCACCAAGCCCCATATTAAGAACAATCTTTTCAACCTTTGGAATCTGCATCACATTTGTATAACCAAATTCCTTTTGCAGAGCCGGTTTACATTCATTTATATAGTGGTCTTTCAGCGAACCCATTTGATACTCCTGGCAGTTGCCTTTTTCCTGTTACTATTTAGTTTCAATGGATACGCCGCAGCTCTTGCAAAAGCGTACTTTTGTTCCATCTTCTAAAAATTTTTTGCCAACTCGACCGGTTTTGGTACATTCCGGACATATCAACTGCAGATTAGATACATGAATTGGAGCTTCACGACTTACAATCTGTCCCTGCTGGTTCATTTCAGTACCCTTTGTATGACGTTTAATCATGTTAATACGTTCTACAAGAGCTTTATCTTTATCAGGAAAGATACTAAGGATTTTACCAACTCTTCCTTTATCTTTACCTGCAATCACTTCGACCTGATCATCTTTTTTCAGGTATGTTTGTCCCTTTGCCATTATCAGTACCTTTTGTTCAATCTCAACACTTAGGCTGGATTGCTTAACACGTCTTATAAAACTTCTGGTGCCAGAGAAATAATTTTCATAAATCCCTGGTTACGTAGTTCTCTTGCAACCGGCCCAAAAATTCGTGTTCCGACAGGATCACCTGTTCCAGAAAGAATTACCGCTGCATTCTCATCAAATTTAATCCAGGTATCATCCATACGCTTTATTTCTTTAGCCGTACGTACAATAACTGCCTTCACAACATCACCCTTTTTCACCTTAGCATTTGGAAGGGCCTCTTTGACTGTGGCAACAATAACATCACCAATGGATGCATATCTTCTTCTGGTACCACCGAGAACTCTTATGCAGAGTACCTTTTTTGCTCCTGAATTGTCTGCAATATTCAGAACTGTTTCACTTTGTATCATAGTTTCACCTGATTATTAATCAGTTGCATTTCAAAAATAATGGAGTCAAACGGAGGAAGTTAAACAACAGCTTCACGAATGATATCTCTTAACCGCCACCGCTTTTTCTTACTCAGTGGCCGACATTCTTCAATCTTGACAATATCGCCAATATTACAGTTATTTTCAGGGTCATCCGCAAGATACTTCACGCTCTTTTTGATATATTTTCCATAGAGTTTGTGACGAATCTTTCTTTCTACACGAACGACGATACTTTTTTCCATTCTGTTACTGACAACAGTACCTGTTCTGGTCTTTTTTATTTTTTTTGTCTCACTCATGATTGACACAGTTTGAGTTAGTTAAAATTTTTTACTTCTGTTAATTAGCAAATTAAGCACGCCACTCTTTAATTTTCATTAAATAAAGTGTTAATACGTGCAATATCCTTGCGGAGTTTGCTCAAAGTTGAAGTGTTCTCAAGAGGTCTGATCTTGTGTTGAAATGTTAGATTGGAAATTTCCTCCTTCATTTCGACCAGCTTCTTCTGAAGATCATCGGTAGACATTGAGCGCAGTTCTGACATTTTCATAATGTGCTCCTCTTTGTGATAACCTTTGTTTTAAATGGTAATTTAGCACCTGCAAGAGTAAGAGCCCTAATAGCTAGCTCCTCTTCTACACCTGCCAGTTCATATATAATTTTTCCGGGCTTTGTTACTGCAACCCAATATTCTGGACTACCTTTACCTTTACCCATGCGTGTTTCAGCAGGTTTTTTGGTGACTGGTTTGTCCGGGAAGACACGAATCCACACCTGTCCACCACGTTTGATTTTCCGGTTAATGGCAATACGGGCAGCTTCAATTTGCTGGGCAGTTAATTTACCACTCTCAACAGCTTTCAGTGCATACTCACCAAAGGAAATGGTTGAGCCACGATGGGCCTTACCCCGATTTTTCCCTTTAAAAACTTTTCTATGTTTGACCTTTTTAGGACTTAACATGGTTAAACTCCAATATTAATTCTGGATTTTCGCGAAAAAGATTGCCTTACTAAATTTCAGCAGGAGCATCTTTTGTATTGAGGACTTCGCCTTTGAAAATCCATACTTTGATACCAATAATTCCGTAGGTCGTCTTTGCCTCTGCCAAAGCATAATCGACATCAGCACGAAGAGTATGCAAAGGAACACGTCCCTCACGTACCCACTCACAGCGAGACATTTCTGCACCACCAAGACGTCCGGAACAGGAAATCTTTATGCCTTTCACACCAAACCTGAGAGCTGAGTTTACAGATTTTTTCATTGCCCGTCTAAAGGCTACTCTTCTAACTAGCTGCTGCGCAATGTTTTCTGCTACAAGTTGTGCATCAGCTTCAGGTCGTCTGACTTCCTGAATGTCGATGACAGCTTTACGGTTTATTAATTTCTCAAGCTCTTTTTTCAAGAGTTCGATCTCTGACCCTTTCTTCCCGATAATAATACCAGGACGAGCGGTGAAGAGTTTCACACGAACTTTTTCTCCGGTACGCTCGAGAATAATTTTGGAAAGAGCGGCATGTTGAAGACGTTTCTTTAAAAACTTTCTGATTTTCTGATCTTCAATGAGATTCTTTGAGTAGTCCTTATTAGCATACCAAATTGAATCCCATGTCCGAGTTATACCAAGTCTGAACCCAAGCGGGTTAACTTTCTGCCCCAAAATAATCCTCCAGCAATACGCTTAATCTGTATAAATAAAAAAATTGTGAGTCATACCCATTACTGCCGATAAAGTAAAGAATTAATTTTCATCAAGCACTACGGTAATATGACTTGTACGTTTAATAATTGATGTAGCCCGTCCCATTGCACGGGGACGAATTCTCTTAAAAGAAGGTCCACCATCAATGAATACTGTTTTCACATAAAGATTATCAACATCAATCTGATCATCCTGGGTGGCATTAGCCACTGCAGATTCGATCACCTTGCGTAGTATTGATGCCCCTTTCTTTGGCATGAATCTGAGAGTGGTGATCGCTTTATCAACGCCCATTCCCCGAATCACATCAGCAACTAGTCTAGCTTTCTGAGGGGAGATTCTGATACGTCTCCCTACGGCGCGAGCTTCCATAGTATATACTCCTAGCGAATCTTATAGTAATGCTAAATTCTTTTTTTATGAACGAGTTTTTCTGTCAGAAGCATGGCCATAAAAAGTCCTGGTGGGAGAAAACTCACCAAGTTTATGACCAACCATATTCTCTT
>JAOZQU010000289.1 GCA_029932055.1 Desulfocapsa sp. | reverse complement strand
TGTTCAAAATCGAAGATTTCTCGAAAAAATACCACAGGCATATAGTTAATATTCCGAGGATATTTTTTTGATAAATCTGAAGAGTTTGGGAAAAAGGGCATTCTTGGATAGCCTCCTAGTGTGAGTAAGAACCAGGGAGGAGAAGATTATGGCTGTTTTTTTTCGCACAGTACTTGTTCTTATCGTTGTTTTTATACTGTCATCTACCAAAAGTGTTCAAGTCAATGCCATTGAAAACAATCAACCGTCATTGAGCTATAAGGAATTTCTTGACAAATTGAACAACGACGACCTTGTCGAAATTACAGAAATCCAGATGAAAGGCGGTACGGTTTATCTCACAGACAAATCCGGCAACAAATTCACCACTTTTTCCTCAGACGTACCAGGGCTTTTACCCAAACTGATTGAAAAAAATATCGTCCTTCAGGTTAAAACTAAACCGACTTTTACACCTCATCAGATATTTTTTCAGTTGGTGCCTCTCCTTCTTATCCTCTTTGCCTGGCTTACTTTTCGTAATCTTAGAAAACATAAAAAAAAGAAGAACGAATTCGCCAGCAAGAAAGCTATTAAGTTTCAAAAGGGCGAAACATCGGTCACTTTCAGAGATGTGGCCGGAATCCCTGAGGCAAAAGAGGAGTTACGAGAAATTGTAGATTTTCTGAGAAAACCAGAGAAATTCAGCGCGCTTGGGGCTGTCATTCCAAAAGGTATCCTGTTTCAGGGTCCCCCCGGGACGGGCAAAACTCTTCTGGCACGTGCCGTGGCCGGTGAAGCAGGTGTTCCTTTTTACATTATAAGCGGTTCAGACTTTGTGGAGATGTTTGTTGGGGTCGGAGCTTCACGGGTACGGGATCTTTTCAGTGAAGCGAAAAAGAATGCTCCGTGCATCATTTTCATTGATGAAATTGATGCTGTTGGCGGACATCGAGGTGGAGAACTTGCAAGCGGTGGTCAGGATGAACGTGGACAGACATTAAATGCACTTCTGGTTGAAATGGATGGCTTTAATTCGGATGCGGCAGTTATTCTACTCGGGGCCACAAACCGTCCAGACTTTCTTGATCCTGCCCTGCTCAGATCAGGCCGCTTTGACAGGCAAATCAATATATTACCGCCTGACGTTAAGGGACGGCTGAAAATTTTGCTGGTCCATACTCGAAAGATTAAAATGGAAAACAATGTGGAAATGGAGGAAATAGCACGTTCCACGCCGGGATTCACCGGTGCTGAACTGGCTGCCCTGGTCAACGAGGCTGCAATTATTGCTGTCAGGAATAGGAAAAAAGCAGTTGGTACAAACGATTTTGAAATGGCCATAGACAGAATTCTGTTGGGTATTGAACGTAAGGGAATGATCATAACTGACAAAGACCGCAAGACTATGGCAATCCATGAGGCTGGTCATGCCATTGTGGCCATGTTTGTTCCTGAGACAGACCCCGTCTCCAAAATTTCTATCATCCCCAGGGGGAGAGCCCTGGGGCATACTCTGCAGCTCCCTACATCCGACAGACACTCATACTCCAAGGAGTTTCTACTCGGCAAAGTCACTATTTTTATGGGCGGACGGGGTGCGGAAGAACTTTGTTTACACCAGCAAACGACCGGTGCAGAGGATGATTTGCACCAGGCTGTAGAAATAGCAAATAATATGGTGTGCCGCTGGGGGATGAATCAGGTCATAGGAGCTGTTTCCTATTCCCATGATAGTGGCAGATATCTCGGAGAACAAAATTCCACTGACGTCTTTAGCGAAGAAACCGCCCGTAAAATTGATGGGGAAGTGAAAAAGATAATTGATGAATGTTATAACGAGGCGACAAAGATTTTAAAGAGGGAAGAGGATTTTCTTCTCCACCTTGCTGAGATGCTTCTTGTCAATGAGACCTTGGACAGTGAAGAGATTGATATTATTCACACCTGTATCAAGAAAAAGCGGCGGGAAAAGAAGAATGAGGAGCGATCAAAGCAACCAGTTATAATAGGGGAACTCTGAGTCTCCCTGCAGACGCTTGTCTGCTTGCCGTCCACATGTGTCCGGTTTGGGTGGCTTTGCCGGGGGGATTGCCTCTACCTGAATGTATAAGAGTTCAGCTACAGTTCAAACGCTGTAAGCTGTTGTTTTTACATATTGCAACTTTGCAAGGTAGTCACATGCGCATGGTTGCATGAATGCAAATATCTCAAATCAACTGACGATGACTGTTGCATGTAAGTTGTTGATATATTTTATAAAGAGGAATTGTTTTTTTCTGGCATGTGTTGTGCATTAACATAAACGAAAGAACTCTTCCCTTTGTACCTCAACACAATCAAGGGAAGGTTAAAGGTAACTTACCAGAAGCCTTCACTTCAGGTGGTTATATCGGTAAATTACAAAATATGGAGGCCCGTCATGAGTCAATGGTTAATTTTTCTCGCTATAGTCCCTTTGGCCAGTTTTCAGTTGACAAAGATGTATGAAGTGAAAAACAAGTGGATGTGGAATGGTATTGCTATCGGAATGGTAATTGCCCCCTTAGGTTTGGGTTTGCTTCAATTAACCTATATCCCTTTTGTTGGCCCTCTGCTTGGACTTGTTGGCCTTGTTGCCAACTTGACACATGGATCAATTGGATATTTCTGTTTGCTGGGAAGTGGTGTGTTTGAGATGGACACAGTACTCACAGCCTCGCAGATCACTTTAATCAACGTGGTTAACGGTGTACTGTTTTCCTACTGTTATGGTCTGGTCGGGTATTCTCTTGACAGAAAACTAGCACCAGCAGAGGATACCAGGGTGAAATTGACAATCTGATACCCTTGAGAGAAACTCGTCGCCCATAGGGCATGTTCAAAATAGTGATTTCGTCAATATTGTTCCATTGTCCATTGAACCGGGCAATGGAACAGTACTCTTTCTGCCCCCCCCCCTCCCTCCCATAGCCGTCAAGCTAAGAGATTTACCTAGAGATTGGCAGTAGCCTCTAACACCGGTAAACGGTAAGTGAGGCCGGCATAAGTGCCTTGTCGTTGTTTGCTAACTTTTTGAAATCATATAACTCTCACATGTTCTTGTTTTTTATTACAGGTTTTATGGTGTAAGGCACTAATCATCTTAAACCATAGATAGAACGCTTAGCCTGACGGCTACCCTTCCTCTCTTTCTTTTGCCAACAGCATCCCCCCGTCCCTTTGTTTTGATAGGTACATATTTGCATCTCTGCAAGCGTTTGCATCATTTAGGGTTGCAGAGATGCAATCCCTAATGGTTCATACCGTAAAGTAACTGTCTGTTTTTGTGTGATATGCGATATGGCACATGAAATGCATTACTGTAGATAGATTAAGCTTTGCTCTTATAGATTCTTACTTTTAATAGTATGGATCTGTGTGTTGATCTGCAAAAAAATGAGGTTCTGTAGGTGTCAATTATATTGTCCTGTTGATGACAATTATAATGTCCGGTTCGTGGCAATTATTATGGCCGATTTTATTCGGTATATACCGGCACAATAGACACCCCTCAATCGGGGAGGTTTTCAGTGTCTGGTAAGCCCATCAATTCTGAGCAGATTAAAGTATACACGGCAGCACGCAACAATGAAAAAACACAGAAAACTGCAGCAGCCATGGCCGGCATATCAGAAAGATCTGGTCGTCGAATTGAAAAAGGTGAAATTCGCTCAGAAGGTAAGAGGAAAAGGTATTGGAGAACCCATCCTGACTTCTTTGTCGGCGTATGGGGAAGTGAAATTGTACCGCTTTTGCGAGAAAACCCTCGTCTCAAAGCAGTTGCATTATTTAAGTATTTACAAAAAAAATACCCTGGTCAGTATGCCGACAGCAAACTCCGTACTTTCCAGCGC
>JAOZQU010000288.1 GCA_029932055.1 Desulfocapsa sp. | reverse complement strand
TTCCACCAGAGAATAGACCGCCGGCACCACAACCAGAGTAAGCATGGTGGAACTGAGCATGCCGCCGATAACTGCAACAGCCAGAGGGCCGTTGGTGTCTGATCCTGCTCCATAGCCTAACGCTGCCGGTAACATGGCCAGAATGACGGTAAATGAGGTCATCAAAACAGGTCGCAACCTGTTGGGGCAGGCTGCACTTAACGCATCATGGATACCTTTCCCCTCTGTTCGCATCTGGTTGGTAAGATCAACGAGCAAAATGGAATTTTTAGCAACCAGCCCCATGAGCAGCACCAGTCCCACCATGGAAAAAATATTGAGTCCATGATTAAAGAGCCACAGGGCTCCAATTCCGCCAACAATGGCCAGAGGCTGGGCCACCATAATAATCAGGGGTTGAATAAAGGAGTTGAACTGACTGGCCAGTACCATATACACCAGGACAATAGCCATCAAAAAAGTAAAGCTGATATAGTGGATTGTCTTGCCGAATTCTTCAGCCCGGCCTGTCATTTTGATCGTATAGCCAAGGGGTAATATCTCTTTGGCTGCCACCATTATCTTCTCAACCGCCGTACCTAATGCAACTTCCGGGGTTGCAAAAAACTCGGCAGAGTATTGCAGGTCATATCTGGAAATAACCGCCGGGCCCAGTATCTTTTCAAAATGAGCCACGGTATCAAGACGAACAAGATCACCGCTTCGTGCCCGCAGGTAGATGCGTCGTAAATCCTGAGCTTTTGTTATTTCACCATCTGCAGCCTTTAGGCGGATGTCATAGCGTTCACCATCACCCGGATCATCGTTATATTTTGCGACATCAAGGCCACCTGCAAGAGCATTAACAGCCATGGCCACGTCAAGAGCGGAAAGTTCCAGATCCGCAGTCCGCTCACGATCAATAACCAGCCTGACCTGGGGAAGGTTGAGCTGCAGGTCAAGATCAACCTTCCCAAGACTGGAATCTTCAGCAAGTTTCCGGTTCAGCAGATGGGCCAAATTGGCAACCTGGCCAAGTTCCGGCCCACTCAGGTTAAACTGCAACGGTTCTCCACGCTGACCGCCGACCACAGAAACCGGAGCAGGAAAGGCCAGGACACCTGGGATTTCTGCAAGTTCTTTTTGTAAAATGGGAATGATCTCATATTGTTTAATTGTACGCTCGCTAAGTGGGGTCATACGCACGGATATCTCCCCTCGTGAAACCTGTCCGGTTGCATCAGTACCGATGGAAGAAAGGTACGAGGCAATTTCATCCGGGTGAGATTTTAAGACATCTTCTATCTTTGCAAGACGCTCATTGGTGTATTCGATGGATGAACCCAGAGGTGTTTTCAGAGTGATAAGAAAATGGCCCTTATCCTCATCCGGCATAAAACCTTTGCCAATCTGCCCGGCAAGAGGCATCAGCACCCAGACCACGACAATGGTAAGGACGACCATTGTCCAGCGAAAACGCAAAGCAAAGCGCAGGGTCATTCTGTATATACGATCCATAAGTTGAAACCAGTATTCCCAGAAGGCATAGAGCCTGCCGTGTTTCGTCTCCACTTTGAGAAAACGGGAACAGAGCATGGGCGTCAGGCTGATGGATATGAAAAGAGAGGTGATAACTCCCACGGTCACCACCACGGCAAAGGCGGTAAAAAAACGACCGATAACTCCCTCCATAAAGATAACCGGGGCAAAAATACAAGCTAAAGAAAAGGTGGCGGCAAGTACGGCGAAAACCACCTGATTGGTTCCCGCAAGAGCCGCTTCATGGGAATCCATATCCAGATTATTCTCCCGGTATCTGAAGATATTTTCCAGAACAACAATGGCGTCATCTACCACCACTCCAATGAGCAACAGGAGTGCCAGCATGGTCATCTTATTAAAGGTATATCCGGCAAAATACATCACTGTAACCGCTCCCAACAGGGAAACAGGGATGGCAACTGCAATGATCAGGGTGGAACGGAACGATTTAAGGAAAGCAAAAACGATGAGTGCCGCAAATAAGGTTCCAAGAACAATATGCTCCTTAAGAGCCTCCACGGATTCTTCTATAAAATCAGCATCATTTGAGGCGATCTCAATGCGAAGACCAGGAGGCAGTGCAGGGATAATTTCGTGGGCCAGCTTTTCTTTCACCGCGTCCACAATGGCCACTGTATTTGATCCGGTTACTTTGACAATTCCAATACTCACACATGGCTCGCCATTATATCGTGCAAGCTTGCGGTTATCCTCCAGACCATCAACAACCGTGGCAATCTGCTTTAAACGGATAGCGGCCTCACCACGATGGGCAATGATCAGGTTGGCAATGTCTTCAACATTATGAAATTCCAGATTCAGTTTAATGAGTTCTTCCGTCATGCCGCCAACCAGATACCCACCCGGTAATTGCACATGATTTGTTTGAAAGGCACGAATAACATCACCAACGGTGATTGACAGCCCTGCCATGGCTTCCGGCATGAGATTGATGCGAATGGTTCTATCACGCTTGCCGCCAAGTTTGACTTCACCAACACCTTCGATGGATTCCAGCCTTTTTTTGATGGTGTTTCGGGCATAGATGTTGAGCTGCTGCAGGGTTCGGTCTCCAAGAAGACTCATCCACATCACTGGTGCAGCACCAATTTCCACTTTGGCAACCACTGGTGGATCAGCTTCTCGTGGTAAATCACGTAGAGCCTGATTTACTTTTGCCTGGACTTCATTGAAAGCCACATCAACATTACGGCTCAGTTTAAAGTTAATAACAACAACGGAGACGCCAGGTGCAGATCTGGAAGTGATATGTTCAATGCCGGGCGTTGAGTTCACGGCTGTCTCGATAACATTGGTGACAGTGGTATCGATAATATCAGGATCTGCACCGATGAGCGTGGTGGTAATGGAGATCATGGGAAAATCAATCTCCGGAAATTCATCAACCCCGATACGGTTATAGCTGACCAGACCAAAAAGAATAATGACAGCACTGAGCATAATGGCAAGGACATGCCGTCTAATGGATAATTCAGGGAGATTCATTACTGTTTCTCCGTAACCATGGCACCATCGGTGAGAAATCCTGCCCCATCGACAATAATTCTTTCATCACCGGACAGGCCTTCTATAATCTCGACAAGATCACCCTGACGACTGCCCACAGTCACTATTTTTTGACGGGCAATCCCATTTTCTATTTGATAAACGACATCTCCGGCCGGTCGTCTGATAATGGATCTGGCCGGAACCAGTATTCCGTTTTCGTGGTGGTCAATAATCACTGTGCCATTGATTGTTCCACCTGGACGCCATGCCCCGGGATTCTCAAGATAGATAATCACTTCAATTGCCCTGCTGTGAATGTTTACCGCTGGCCTGATCTGGTTGATTGTAGCTTCGATTATTCTGTCATGGGACAGTGGGGAGGTGAGCTTTACAGGCTGCCCGATGGCTAGACTTGTGGCAACATTTTCAGGAAAGGGCAGGACAATACGCAGGAATTGATCTGTTACCAGCAAGAAAAGTGGCGTTCCTTCTCTGACAAAATCACCTTCGGAAACAAATCTTTTCTCGACCCAGCCGTTTACAGGGGCAAACACTGAAGTCTTATCCATAAGTCGTCGGTTATCTGCCAGCCGGGATTCTGCACCTGCCAACTGTTGCCGGAGGGTAAGGAGTTTCACCTGCGAATTATCAAATCGTTCCTGGGAGATTGATTTTTTTTCGAGCAGGTTCCTGTGCCGGGCAACGGTTCGTTTCTGGTTGGCTATTAAGACCTGTAGGCGGGAGACTTCTGACTGCAATGCCTTTTGATCAAGCTTTTGCTCTTCACTGTCAATGGTGAGCATTGTGCTGCCGGCCTTTACTATCTG
>JAOZQU010000287.1 GCA_029932055.1 Desulfocapsa sp. | reverse complement strand
GAATCTGCAGCACATTTTCGATCGGAATTGTCCAAGTTATTTCTTGCCGAGCCCTTACTCCTTAAAAGCTGACCCTTTTGGATCCAGAGAAGAGTATGAAACGAAAGATTGAATTACTGGCACCTGGCGGAGATATTGATTCCATCAAGGCTGCGATTACAGCAGGAGCCGATGCTGTATACTGCGGCCTGGATCGGTTTAACGCACGGAATCGGGCAGCAAATATAACCTTTGCAGAGTTAAATGGAATTTTACGACTTGCTCACAGAAATGATTGTGAAGTTTTTCTCACCCTTAATATCATAATTGTTGAGAGTGAGATTCCTGCTCTTTTAACCCTGCTCAACAAACTGGTGAATACAACTATTGACGGTGTGATTGTTCAGGATTTAGGGATGTTTTATCTGCTCGCCACCTATTTTCCAACTCTTCACATTCATGCCTCTACGCAGCTGACAACCCATAATGAAGGGCAGGTACAATTCTTACGAAAACTGGCTGCTGTCAGGGTGAATCTTTCAAGAGAACTCAGCCTTTCTGAAATAAAAGAGTTAACGGTGGCTGCCCATGAAAATAATCTCCTCACTGAAGTATTTGTCCATGGCTCTTACTGCCTCTCTTTCTCGGGTATCTGTTATATGAGTTCTGTGCATGGAGGAAATTCAGGCAATCGTGGAAGGTGCAGTCAGCCATGTAGAAATCAATATGCAACGTCTGTCGCCGGCAAAAATTTTCCCCTTAATCTGAAAGATAATTCAGCATATTCCGACATCAGAGAACTTGCTGATGCCGGGGTTGATTCCATGAAGATTGAAGGACGAATAAAAAAGTTTCATTACGTCCATACGGTGGTCAGTGCCTTTCACAAACAACTCCGGCGATTGTATGATCAGGAGTCGATGGAACGTGACAACGGCGATCTTCACAGGGTATTCAATCGGGATTTTTCAAACGGTTTTTTGAGGGGAGATATCAACAGGGATATGTTCATTGATAATCCCCGGGACAATTCGGCCATTCATCGTTCGCAGGTACACGGCGACTGCACTGAGGAAACCTTAGAACAGGCTAAAAGAGAACTGTATGATGAAAAAACAGAAATTATAACAAATATTACCCGGAAAATTGAAACATTACACAGTGAACAAGCACCCTTGCAGATCTCTGTTTCCGGAAAAGCCGGTACACCTTTAGCGGTATCTGTAAAAACTCCTGAAATTGCATTTGTTGTCCTTTCAGATACTCATCTTACTGCAGTAAAAAATAAGAAGAACAGTGCTCAATGTCTCACTCAGGAGATGTTGTCAAAAAGACTGAAAGCGGTAAATGCTACGGAATATTTCATTGCAAACCTGGATTTAGAAGAGCTTCGAGGTGATCTGTTTCTTCCCTTTCAGGCGCTCACTGCCGTAAAGAAGAAAATTCTGTTCATTTTAAACGGGTCACAGAAATTCGTTGATTCTATCGATGTTCCCTTCCTGCAAAAGCAGGATAGTCCAGCAGGAACACCCAGCCTTTCTCTGCTAATTGCTTCGCAAGAGGATGTATACCTCTGTGATGAAACCTCTGCAGATATTTATTTTCAGCTTCCCGCTGGCTTTGCAGGTGCATGTTCTGAATGTGTAGATCTTTTCAGAAATAATAAGCAACTCCTTCCATGGTTTCCCTCTGTACTGATAGGAGGAGATTACCGGGCGGCGGTGGATTTTCTGCAGCAGGTACAGCCGGAACGGATTGTCACAGACAATAGCGGTATAGCCTATGCTGCCAGTGAAGCAGGAATTGCCTGGATAGCAGGTCCCCATCTGAACAGTGTCAATTCTTTCAGCCTGCTCTGTCTTAAAGAAAAATGTAACTGTTCCGGTGCATTCATCTCCAATGAACTGAAGAAAAACCAGATAAAACAAATCAAAAAACCTACTGACTTCAAGCTCTACTATAGTATCTATCATCCGATTACCCTGATGACGAGCAGACAATGCTTGTTGTATCAGGTCACGGGCTGTGAAAAGAACAGGATTGACCATACCTGCATGCAACAGTGTGAACAATCTTCATCAATTACAAATTTACAAAATGTTTCTTTTTTTATTGAAAAGTCAAAGGGGAACTATCATAGTCTCTACAATGAGACTCATTTTTTAAATACAGATATTGTCACAGATATACCTGGGGTTTTCTCCAGCTTTTTTATTGATTTACGAGAGATAAAAAACAACACCAGAGTCGGGGTGGATACATTAAGGATAATTAGGCTTTTTGAAGGTCTTCTAACTGGCAATTCCTACGCCATAGAGGAAATTCAACGCAGTATTCATCCCACAACGAATAGCCAATATCAAAATGGTATCTAACCACGCAGGCCTGACTTTTTTACGGGTTTCACTACCCTCCTTCATTGCATTATTTCGCCTCATAAATAAAAGAAATAAATGGGGAATAAAGGGTCAGGAACACATGTATATCGTGGATGTACCCGATATACACATTTCATTGGTCCTCATCTTTTGGCTTCTTCTTGGAATCACGCCGTCAATAAAAAAAGACCAAAGGTCATGATACAAGAAAAAATTGAACAAGGTTCTGTTGTTTCTTCTGCCAACGACATAAAACAAATAAAAAAAATTTGTAAGGTTTTGTATGATTAAAGCGACGTATTCTACATAAACAATTATCCACACATTGTGGTAGTGTTGGCCTTGTTGCGGGCACAATGGATGCCCTTACAAGTAATTGCAGTTTAAAAATAATCTCTTATCATTCACAGGAAGGATACAAAATGGCAAACTATGATTATGATATTGCTGTAATTGGCGGAGGAGCTGCAGGGTTGACCGTAAGTGCGGGAGCAGCCCAACTGGGCGCAAAAACACTCATTATTGAAAAAGAACCGGCCTTGGGTGGCGATTGCCTGCACTACGGTTGTGTGCCTTCCAAAACTTTAATCAAGTCGGCACATATTTATCATACCATGCGGCGAATAACGGATTACGGTTTACCGGGGATTGAATTGCCTCCTGTTGATTTCAGACAGGTTGCAGCCCGAATCAAATCTGTGATTGACAAGATTCAGGTTCATGATTCGGTGGAGAGATTTTGTAAACTGGGGGCTAAGGTGGAATTTGGTTCTCCCAGGTTTATTGATGAGCATGCTGTAGAGCTGAACGGCAAAACAGTTTCTGCCAAAAACTGGGTGGTGTCCACTGGGTCATCCTCTTCTACGCCACCTTTTCCCGGCCTTGAAAATACGCCCTATATCACCAACAAGGAAATATTTTATCTCGATTCCTTACCAAAGTCACTCATTGTTCTAGGTGCCGGCCCCATTGCGGTTGAGATGGCCCAGGCCTTTGCTCGACTGGGAAGTGAGGTCACCGTAATTCAACGCTCCAAGCAAATCTTAAGCAAAGAGGATAAGGACATGGCGGATATTGCCATGGCATCCATGGAAGCTGATGGGGTTTGTTTTTACCTGGGAGCAGGCATAAAGCAGATCAAAGATCTTGGCAATGAACGGCAGGTTGAGATTACCGACGATCAGGGAAAAGATGTTGTCCTTACGGCATCAACGCTGCTGGTGGCCCTTGGTCGTCAGCCCAATATTGAAGGCCTTGGCCTGGAAGATATTGACATTAAGATGACCAGAAAAGGGATTATTGTTGATAAAAAGCTCCGAACAAACCATTCCTATATTTATGCTCCGGGTGATGTCAATGGTGCCTATCAATTCACCCATGCTGCAGGATATGAAGGAGGCATCGTGTTGAGCAATGCCGTCTTTCATCTGCCCCGTAAGGCAGACTATACCTGGATGCCCTGGGCCACCTATTGTGATCCGGAACTGGCCTCCATTGGTATGAATGAAAA